>SOIA01000387.1 GCA_004378665.1 Candidatus Aminicenantota bacterium | reverse complement strand
CTGCGCTTTGCTCAGGGGAAATTCGTATTTTACGACTGTATTTTTTCGGCTATCAAACACGATGAGAGTGGCGGATGAGTCCTGACTGAGAGGACGAAAAACTTCCTCATCATCGAGCAAAAATGGAAACTGGATATTGTTTCCGATGATAAATCCCTTCAAACGTTTCTCGGCAATCTTTCTGTGCCTTCCAACATCCGCTTCTTCTTTATTTTCATCCATGATCATCACTCCAAGAACAGAATCCTCTAGTTTGTTCGCTTGGATGACACCGACAAATTCCGTGAGAGATTTAAGGCAAAGAGAACAACTCAGAAAACTGGTGTCCATGATAAGAAGCAGCTTGATATCCGGCGCATGATTCTGTCGGCCGGCTCTCACATCCATCCCGAATCGCGTGAACAACAAAACCGCTAAAGCCATAATCCATACGGATAATGCTTTCCTTCTAAACATCTGCATTCCAGAAATAGCTCTGTTCATTGTCTTTAATCCTTTCCTCGATAGATCATCCTATCTGATCTCAGATTTATATAACTTCTGCACCAGGAGGAGAATAGCTCATAACTCATTGATATACATATAATTAAAGGTCTCCCGCTGTCGCCAGCGAAGCAAGATATAGAGACGTCGATGTCACACTTTATTCTCACACACTGTGGAGTTGATCGAATTTAAACATATTATTAAAGTGGGTCACGACACACATGAAACAAAAGGACGCATTAACCGAAATCTCTGAAAGATTGCGAAAAAAATAAAAAAACTATAAATTAGGAAAAGCTTTTCGAGTGACAGATGATCTATGAATGAAGATGAATAATCCCTTGACTATCCGGAGGTTTCCGATGCAAAAGAAATGTTTTGTTTTCTCTGCAATTCTCTTTCTGATCTTCTCTGTCTCGTGCCAAACAGGCACAGCCGGAAGAAAAACAGTCACCACAGGATCCCTTTTTGAAGAGATGATCGATATGGTGAACCTGACTTACTTTCCAGCTCCATCATACCGAACTGTGCAGTACTCTTCGTTCGACCGCCGCAGCAATCTCCCGGGTGGACCGGACTGGTTCGCCAATTCAGACGGCTTCGGGAAAGAGCCGACCCCGAACTTTGAAGAAGTCCTCAGAGAGCCGGATGAGGAAGGAATCGGGGAATACCTGATCGCTGATGTTAAGGGACCCGGTGCGATCGTGCGTTTGTGGAGCGCCGCCATCTCAGGAACGATACAGCTTTTCATAGATGGACAATCCTCTCCCCTGTACGACGGTCCGGCCTTAGATTTCTTCCACCGCCCCTACGACAGCTTCCCTGAAGTTAAAAACTTTGACAATGAGCTTCTCGGAAAAACTGTCTACCAGCGCGATGCCGCCTACGCGCCCATTCCTTTCGCCAAGAATATGCGCCTGGTCTGGACCGGCGACTTGCAGACTATTCACTTCTACCAGGTTCAAGTGCGCTTGTATGAACGAAGAACAAAGGTCATCTCCTTTTCTCCTGAAGACTTAGTGACCGACAAGGATGCTATCAACCAGGTGCTGTTGGGACTGTCTGACCCGGACAGTCATCTGGAGCTTCATTCGAAAGGATCCGCGGTTCCTTTCCGTTTGACCGTGGACCCCGCCAAACAGGCCGACATCATTTCTCTCGAAGGCCCCCTGGCCGTTGAGAAATTGATACTCCGGCTCAAAGCGAGAAATATGGACAAAGCCCTCAGACAGACTCTCCTCCATGTGGTATGCGACGACTATCCCTGGGGACAGGTTCAAGCCCCGGTAGGTGATTTTTTCGGAGCGGCTCCAGGAATCAATCCTTATCAATCCCTGCCGTTCACTGTCCAACCTGACGGCACGATGATTTGCCGGTATGT
>SOIA01000376.1 GCA_004378665.1 Candidatus Aminicenantota bacterium | reverse complement strand
AAGGAATACGGTGTCGGCAGATTTTATGAATGATTCAGGTGAAGGGACATTTAGAAGAGAGAAGAGAGGACAAAGGATGAAAAAAACAATAATTCTTTTAGCTTTAGCGTTGTTGACATTCCACTCATTCGCTCAAATCGAACAGCACGAGGTGACAGTCAGGAATGTTGTTGTCCCTGTAAGAGTTTTAGACGGAAATCAATTCGTCGCTAATCTCACGATAGATGATTTTGAGTTATTCGAAAGCGGGGAAAAGCAAAAGATCGAGGCTCTTTATCTTGTCCGGAGGTCGAGCATCGCAAGAAAAGAAACGGCTCAGGAGTTCAATCCCTATCTTTCGAGACACTTCTACATGCTTTTCCAGTTAACTGAGTACAACCCTCAGCTTTCACAAGCCATAGACTACCTGTTTAACAGCGTTATCCTTCCTGGAGACACGCTCACGATCATGACGCCGATGAACACTTACACTCTCTCCCAACGTGCTCTGAAAACACGGTCAATGGAAACAATCTCCAAGGAATTGCGGAACATAATCAGGAAGGATACTCAGATGGGAGGCGCCAACTACAGGAGCTTGATATCTGACCTCAAAAGGCTCGCCGCAGCCATATCCACATCAGGCACAGAGACGAGTTCCATGTCAGGGTTTGAATCCGATTCCTCCACCAGTATGTTTGGAATCGAAAACCTTTTGATGAGATATCAGGAAACATTGGCGAAACTGGATGATCTCAGGGTCGTCGATGAAAATCAATTCATCGAATTCGCAAGAAGGCTGAAAAAATTAGATGGACAAAAAAATGTCTTTTTCTTCTATGAGAGAGAATTCAAACCCGAGATCAACCAGAGCATCCTGAACAGATTAATGAGTCTTCATCAAGATGAGCCAGAAATCCTGGCTCAAGTCCAAAACCTGTTTCAGCTCTACCAGCGCAATCCGAGTGTGAATACGCAAAGAATAATCGCAGCCTTTTCTGATTCCTCTCTGACATTTAACTTTCTATTTATGCATAAAAATCCGGAGTTTGTATCCGGAATCACAATGAGAGAGCAATCCGAAGACATGTTCAACTCTTTCTCCCAGATCGCTCATGCCACTGGAGGAATAACGGACAGTTCCCAAAATCCAGGTCCGGCGTTCAAGAATGCCGTCAACCTCACTGAATCCTATTATCTGCTGTATTATTCGCCGAGAGATTATAAAAAGGATGGAACGTTCAAATCCATCATCGTCATGTTAAAAGACAAAAACTACATGATCACCTATCGGCTCGGATATATTGCGGATTAAGAATGTAAAATTTCTTTATCCTTCCTAAATTTATTTGACAATATCTTTATTTTCATCTTCCTATTCTCTGAATCGATTCCAAATAGAACTAATGGGGCAAATGAGGGGTCAGGTCTCAATTTTCCACTTTTTTTATACTGATCATTTCACAAACCAACCACTTTTTCTCTCTAAGAGTAATAAAACGAGGGAGAATGAAGGCTTCGCCACTAATATATTCGTCAGAAAACAAATGACTTATATCTTGTCTTGATTAAAGAAGCCTGTGAAAAGCGGAAAATGGAGACCGAATCCCTAATCACTAAGTTGAGAGGTTCACTCGAAATGTCATCTGTCCGCTTTAGGATACAGGAAAATTGCTAAGAACTCCCTCTCTCGCCTGGCCACAATTGGCACATAAATTGCTGCATTTTATTAATGTATGATTCCATAAATCAATAAACATGGGAACTGACCAAAGAAATTCAAAGGTCATCGATGGGGATAGCCGTTCCGCGATGAACATTGATCTTCAAAAAGACAAAGTTCCAAAGAATGTAGATAAAAAACTCGCTAACATATTTCATTCTCGGTTGG
>SOIA01000030.1 GCA_004378665.1 Candidatus Aminicenantota bacterium | reverse complement strand
AAGGAGATAATAAATGGCTGAAGACAATCAGAACAAAGAAAAGCATGATCCCTGGTCGAGGGTGACGGGAGGATTGATCCTCATTCTGTTGGGAGTTCTTTTTCTCCTGGAGACCATGGGTGTCGTTTCCTGGGGGGACTGGTGGAAGTATTTCTTGTGTGGTCTGGGATTTATCTTCATCCTCGAGGCCGTTCTGAGAAGCGGCAGCCCCGAATTTCGTCCGCACATCACAGGGAGACTGATCGCTGGAGCCGTCCTGATGCTTGTCGGCGGTTCTTTCATATTTGGAGTGACGAACTGGTGGCCGTTCATCCTCATTGGTGTGGGTGTAGTACTCGTCATTTCCACTCTGTGGGCCAAGAAAAAGCCGGAATAAGGGAGAGAGAAAGAGGGCTGGCTTGAATAGCCTATGGTTCCGGTGTTTTCTTTTTGGGGTCAGAGACAACTCTCCGGTCCACAGAAATCCTCAGACTCGATGAAAACCGGGTGATCGGATGAGAAGGCGGAAGAAGACTGCCGATATCGTTATCATCGGCGGCGGCATAATGGGGACGAGTGCTGCTTATTATTTGGCAAAACGAGGGGCATCAGACGTCGTTCTTGTCGAAAAAGACCTTCTTGTCCAGGCGACCACCGGATTGAGCGTCGGGGGAATCCGGCAGCAGTTCTCTCATCCCGCCAATATCCGCCTCTCGCAACATTCCCTGCGGGTTTTTAAGAGCTTTAAGGCCGAGTTCGGTGTGGATATATACTTCCGCGCGGCAGGATATCTCTTCCTGGCTCAAAAGGAGACAACTTGGAATGATTTTCTCTCCAGCGTTGATACTCAACGTCAGATGAACGTTCCAGTAGAGGTGCTTTCTCCCGAAGAGATCAAGCACCGCTGGCCCTACCTGCGTGTCGACGACCTCAAGGGCGGGACTTTCGGCCCGGAAGACGGGTATGCCGACCCTTATCTTGTGGCCATGGGTTTTGCGGATCAAGCCAGAAGACTCGGTGTTCGCGTGGAAGAGAAGACAGAAGTGACCGGCATCCGAGTCAAAAACGGAAGAGTGGAGGGTGTTGAAACCAGCGGCGGATCGATATCGACTCCGGTTGTGGTCGATGTGGCCGGACCCTGGGGAGGGGAGGCCGCCCGGATGGCCGGAATAAACCTTCCGGTGAAGCCTTTTCGCCGCCAGGTGTTCGCGACCAGTCCTTTTGACGCCATCCCGAAGCCTGTTCCGATGGTCATCGACCAGGATGTGACTTTTTATTTCAGGGGAGAGGAACCGAATATCCTGATGGGTATGAGCGATCCAGATGAGCCGTCCAGCTTCCACACGCATGTGGACCGGGATTTCATGGAGAGAGTGACCGAGGCGGCGGTTTACCGGGCTCCGATCCTGGAAAAAGCTGAAATTATCCGGGGCTGGGGAGGACTTTACACGATCACTCCGGATGACAATCCGGTCATCGGAGCGATTCCCGCCGTTGAGGGCTTCATCTGCGCTATCGGTTTTTCCGGCCATGGCTTCCAGCACGGGCCGGCTGTGGGTCTGATTTTGAGCGAGCTTATTCTTGACGGTCACACAGAATTTGATTTGAAGCCCTTTGCATATGACCGATTTGGTGATATAAAAAAGGAGGGAGAAAAGAAGGTCGTATGAGACCATGAAACTCAAGGTGCTGTCGCGAAGCGATGTGAAACAGGCTGTGGGCATGGCCGAGGCCATTAAAGCAGTCAAAAAGGGATTCATCCAGCTTTCGATGGAACAGGCCCAGGTTCCTTTGAGGACACAGATCCCGGTCACAAAGCGGAACGGTGTGACTCTGTTTATGCCCGCGTACTTGATGAAGAGCGAGACGATCGGAGCCAAGATCGTTTCGGTCTTTCCGAACAACCGGAGGAGGGGACTTCCCACGATTCATGCCCTGGTGATCGTGGTGGATGCGAAAACAGGCCGGCCTCTGGCCGCGATGGACGGCACCTATCTGACAACTCTGCGCACAGGAGCCGCCTCGGGTTTGGCGACAGACCTCCTGGCCCGGAAAGAATCCCGGGTGGCTGCGATTTTTGGAGCAGGCACGCAATCCCGGACTCAGCTTGAAGCTGTCTGTACGGTGAGAGATATTGAGAGAGCCTGGGTCTATGATGTGAGGCCAAGTGTGGCTCGGGCGTTTGCGAGGGAGATGAAGGAACGAGGCAGTCCGATTCCCGCAGATATTCGTGTGGCTCAAACCACGAGACAGGCGCTCCGTGAGGCCGACGTAGTCTGCACGGCAACCACTTCCTTCAGGCCGGTGTTTGCCGACAGCAGTTTGAAGCTGGGTGTGCATATCAATGGTGTCGGTTCCTACACGCCCGAGATGCAGGAGATTCCAGCCAGAACCGTTGTCCGCTCTAAAGTCGTCGTGGATTCAAGGGAGGCCAGTCTTGCAGAGGCCGGAGATCTGATCATTTCCATTGACGGAGGACTGATTACAAACAAGAACATTCACGGTGAGATCGGAGAGGTCGCCGCAGGCAAGATCCCAGGCCGCGAATCGGAGGAAGAGACGACATTCTTCAAATCTGTGGGCCTGGCTGTCCAGGATGTGGCTGTGGCTGAGCTCGTGCTGAAGCGCGCCGAGGAACTGGGTCTCGGTCTTGATGTGGAAATATAAATGAATGGAGTCAGGCCTTCTCAGGATAGATGCCTACATGCCTTTGTCAAACCCTGAATCTTCACATTCAAATAAAGCCTAACCTCGTTTTCTCTACTTTTTCTTCTTTATCCACTTCGAGCGGTCCGGCTCTTCAGGTTTTGTAGCTTTCTTGGGAGGATTCTTCTTCAATTCGTCGAGAAGGACCTCGACTGCTTTTTCCAGGCTGGGATCTTTACCTTTGGCCACAAGCTCGGGTCGGTCGATGACTTCGATGTCCGGCGCGACGCCGATGCCCTCCACGGCCCAGTTTCCGTCCGTGTCGATAAAGCCAAATGTGGGAACTCCGGTGTAGCCGCCGTCCACCAGGCCGGGATTGCCGGAAAGACCCACAGTTCCTCCCCAGGTGCGGGTTCCGATCAGGATGCCCAGTTTATTCTTCTTGAAATAATAGGGGAAAATATCGCCGCCAGAACCCGCATAATAGTTGATGAGCATGACCTTCGGGCCATCATGCGCTGCCCCCGGAGTTTGTGAGGGGAGAAGACCCGCCCTTCCCCAGTAGTTCAGGATTCGTCTTGTTAGGAGTTCAGTCATGACTTCAGGAACAAAACCTCCGCCGTTGTATCTGTCGTCGATGATCAGGGCATCCTTGTTCTTGAATGCGTAGAAACCCTTGAACAGCTCCCTGTTGCCTTCGACAGCCGTGTTCGGGACGTGAATGTACCCGATCCTCCCACCAGACAGCTTGTCCACCATCTCTCTTCTGGATTTCACCCAATCCAGATAAAAGAGGTTCAGCTCGCTCTTGATCGGCTTGATCCAGTACTCCCGCGCGCCGTCCTTCGTGGGCTTTTGATTCACCACGATGGGGATCTTCTTCCCGGCGGTGTTTTCCATGAATCTGTAGGGATTGTCTCTCGTGGTCACATCGCGGCCGTTGAGGCTGATGAGATAATCGCCTTCCTTCACGTCGATACCCTGTTCGGTCAAGGGAGACCGTGTGCGCTCGTTCCAGTTTTCTCCTCTGTAGATCTTGGCGATGATGTATCTGTTGAATTTTTCGTCTGCTTGAAGTTCTGCGCCTAAAAGCCCTCCCTCGATTCTTTTGACTCTTGGAAAATCTCCCCAGTTGATATAACAGTGACCGGCATTCAGTTCTCCGACAAGCTCACCAAAGATGAAATCCAGATCGGCCCTGTGGCTGAGGTAGGGGACAAGCTGGCCGTACTTGTCTTTCATTTTTTTCCAGTCCACGCCATGCAGATTCTTGACGTAGAACCAATCCCTGTAAATCCTCCATCCATCCTCGAAGATCTGTCTCCACTCCTTAAGGGGATCGATCTTCATCGTCAAGTCGGAAAGGTTCAGCGCACCTGCACCTTGCTTCTGGTCTGGCTTGGGATCGATGATCCCGAATTTTTGCTGCGCCCGGTACAGGATTTTTTTCCCGTCGGCTGAAAGTGCTCCGCCTGTTATACCTTTGATGATCAACGCATCCTTTTTATCCTCGATCTTGAACATGCGGAGTTCATTGTCCTTGACATACAGAACTCCCCCCTCGACTGCGGCAAGTTGCGAGTAGTTCCCCGCCTTAAGCGGGAAGGAGACGACTCTTCCGTGGATGCCATCAAAATTAATCTTGACTGCGGGCGATTTTTCATCTTTTACCTTAGGTGTTGTCTTTGCGTCTTTTTTGGATTTCGATCCCTTTTTCGCGTTGGATGTCGGGATGTCTTCCACATCATTTTTATCTTTAAAAAGAGGAGGGGCGTCTTTTGTCAGGGCAACTGCATGAATATTGGTGGAGTTCTGGTAGATGTAGTCGAATTCGAAGCTTGAGAAACTGAGGTTGAATTCCCTGTCCGAGAGGAAAAAAATGTATTTCCCGCAGGAAGAAAAAACCGGAGCGAAGTCGATGTAGATATCGTCAGTCAGCTGGAAGGATTTGTTCTGTTCGAGAGAATAGACCCAGACCGCGTCCTGAGCGTTTTCACCGTCCTTGGAGTAGACCACCCATTTGGAGTCCGGAGACCAGTCGTAATCCGTGATGTCGAAGCGGCGGGCTTTGTCGATAATCGTGATTTTTTTTGACTTGATATCCAGGAGCTGCAAGTTTTGATTCTTGTCGGAGAACAGAAGCTTCGAGCTGTCGGGTGACCAGACTGGAGGATACCGCCAAATCTGGCTGTTTTCTGTGAGCGGGATGATGGCGTTTTGCCTGGTTCGGTCGATCAGATAAATCTCGTGCTCACCGGTCACGTCCGAGTATATGGAGATGTATCGCCCGTCCGGAGACCAGGCCGGATACATCTCCCGGATTCCCTGAGTATCAGTCAGGTTGTAGGTGATTCCGTCTTTGGCTGGAACCGTGTAGATGTCGCCTCTGGCCTCGAAAACCGCCCGCTTTCCCGAGGGAGAGATATCGAAACTGGCGATATTCTCTTTCACGTTTTTAATGTGGGGCATGACATACGGGCTGTCATAATTGATGTTGACCGGGACTCTCTGAGTTTCTCCGGTGTTAAGGTCCAGCCTGTAAAGGTACCCTCCGTTTTCGTAAACTACGAGACCGTCTTCTCCCGAAGGCCAGAGAACATCGTATTCTGTGTGGTTGGTGATCTTTTCGATTTTCTCCGTTCCCAGGTCATACGAGTAAATATTCATGGTCAAATCCCTGTCCGAAGCAAAGAAAATTTTGTCCTTGTACCAGATGGGATGCTGGTCGGTCCCGGGAAAAGTTGTCAACCTTTTTGACTCGTCTTTCTCGAGGTCGTACAGCCACACATCCTGGGCCATTCCGCCCCTGTACCTCTTCCAGGTCCGGAATTCTCTGGCAATTGGCATGTACGCAATCTTTTTTCCGTCCGGGGAAAACGTTCCTCCTCCGGCTTCTGGAATTTGAAGAGGAGTCTCGAGTCCTCCGTTGATGCTCACCAGAAAATATTTTCCGCGTCTGCGTCCGTAAGGAGTCCTGTTAGCTCTGACCAGGATGTTCTGGCTGTTTGGAGTCCAATCGAGGACCTGGTAGTCGAAGCCTCCTCGGGGCGGCATCATCCCCACATCATTGTAGTATGTGAGCTGGGTCGGGATTCCTCCGGTTATGGGCATGACGTAAACCTGTCGGGAACCTGAATATTCGGCAGAGAAAGCGATCCACCGTCCATCCGGTGATATTTTAGGGAAAAGTTCCAGTCCCTCATGAGAAGTCAGCTTTTTGGCCATTCCCCCTATCGAAGACACCGACCAGATGTCTCCTGCGTACACAAAAACGATAAGCTCTTTGTGGATGTCAGGAAATCGCAGCAACCGGGAATCATTGACTGCGAACGCAGAAGTGACCAAACCTGTACACAGTAAAACCATTAAGATCGCTTTTTTCATGTGACCTCCTAATTACCCAGTTTTGGGTTGAAGAGTAGATAAAATGGAGAGAAGAAAAGACTTCGCTCCGCTCGGATATTCCTGATTAAACATTCACAGATACAAAGAAATTGAGAAAGAAGATTCTCGATTGACACAACTTTAAACATTACACTCTTTTATACGATTTTAACAAGTTTTTTCTTATAGAAAT
>SOIA01000076.1 GCA_004378665.1 Candidatus Aminicenantota bacterium | reverse complement strand
TTCTTTTCAACCTTGCTGCTGCGTGAACCTCCCCCACTGCTGCTTGCGACACTCCGCACGCTCGTAGACCGCGAACTTGCCGAACTCCTGGATGAGGAAGAAGATGATGAGGACTCTTTGAAGCTGGAATGAGAACCTCCTCCTGAAGCCGAGATGCCTGTTATCGTCGATAGATTCCTGACACGCCGCACACTCCTTGACGACAGGCTGAACTCCGGGCACTGAATCTCATTGGAAATGCTGGAATATTTCAAAGAAACTCCCGCGCGAAGAGCGACTGCCGCATCGGGATTCCAGTCTCTAAAGCGGACAAACGGCTTGGAGGGTTTCGGCGATCTGAGCGTTATCCTTACATTTGTGGGAACGTAGTTAATATCTCCGTTCAGAAAATCGACATACATCTTGACTCCAGGATCTTTGGCTGGATCTTCCTTCTTCGTGGCGTTGGAATGCGCCGCGTTTCCAGGCAGAGACGTTCCTCTGATTTTCTGGCCGGCCGGATCAAGGCTGCCAGGACTACTGGAGGAGAGCCCGGCCGCGTTCTTCCGGTATGCTTTCACTGCTTCCCGATAAGGATCTTTCAGGGATTTCTGAGGCTTGGAATTCTTCTGCATCTGCGGAGAAAGATCGCGAAAAGTTACGGCTTCCTGATGAATCCGAGCGGCATTCAGGTCTTCTTTTTTGACGAAGACCGTCTGTCCCATGTATTCCCGCACCGAAGCCAGTATTCCTTGATCACCGTTTTTCATGGCAGAAACAAGCCTTTTGAGAGTGCCTATGTACTCTTTCTGCAGCGGATAATAAGCGGGAGGCTTTTTCTGCAGCTGGGCCTTCCGGATCCTGCGGAGGACATCTTTCCCCTCAACTATCGGGAGATTGGAGGGATCATCAAAGGGGCCGTATAAATACGGAAACCCATAATAAGGATAGCCATAGTAACCCAGACCGTATAAATACCAATCCCACATGGTCCAGGGCCTCCAGCAGCAATAGCCCATATAGTTCCCCCAGGCGACCCATGCCGGAGAGAACGCAGACCCGGGAACCCAGAGCCAACCGCGATTCTTGTTCCAGACCCAGACACCCAGGTGGTAGGGCACCCAACCCCAGGTCTCCTCAGGTACCCAGAAAAGCTGCCCGTTCACCCCTCGCCACTGTCCGTAATAATACGGACGCCAGCTTCCCAGAGGATACAGGTCATTAGAATTGGGCCTCCAGACATAACCGTACAGGTTGTTCCAGACCCATTCTCCATACAGGTCTGAATACTTCTGGGCAAAATAGACAACTGCCCGGGGATATCTCAAGATGGGCTTGGGGATAACAGCTGATCCTCTGTGAAGCTCTTCGAAATTCCTGTTGATGGAGTCATTCCACAATTCAAAATCCATATCCGGCGCATATTCCCCTTGAAGAGCCTGGTGTTTTCGAGTGATTGTTAACCTCCTGGATTTTTTAACGATCTCTTCTCTGAGATGGTCTTCGTCAGGCCCATAGAGGATCAGGGCTTTCCCTTTCTTCACCTGGATATCCGTGTTGCCATCCTCTCTCGCCGCGATCATCGCCACTGTCCTGTGGTTCAACTTCGCAGAAGCATTGGGCGTGATGACCTGAAAGATCTCCGGATAGTTGTACCTCTTGTACATGATGAAAATCTCCCCTCTGTTGAGGAGAAAATTCGTGATTTTGCGGGATGTGCTGAGGCTTTTGGCCATGATGGTTTCGATCTTTAACTCCGTATTCAGGTCAAGCCGGATTATCGTTCCCGTATCCAGCTGGATCTCACACCTCCGGCTTGAAGACGTGCGGACCACATCCCCGGGGAGCAGAGGAAAATTCAGGACCGCGACCTGAGGCGCCTCAATCCCTTCTCGTATCACCACAGGGTCTTTCCCGTCACGCTCGACCTCTGT
>SOIA01000154.1 GCA_004378665.1 Candidatus Aminicenantota bacterium | reverse complement strand
AGGCCGGGCCAGGAGCGGGGGAAGTAAATTTTTTCATACAGGCTCAGAGCAAACCGGTCCGTCATCCCGGCGATGAAATCCCCGACTCTCTTCTCCAAAGAATCCCCCTCGGGAAAAGGCTTGATGTGCTCATCAGGATCTTTCAGGAAATGTCCGTAAAGGTCTGTTATGATCTTCTCTGTCTTCTCCAGTTCATCTCTTGATTGAGAGTTGAAATAGACCCTTTCATAAAGAAAATCACGGAGCTCCACGACCGCATTCTTTATCTCTTCGCTCATGGCGATTTTTTTCAGGCCGGACTTTAAGCTGGCTTCAACAACATCTTCGACCATCCTGTCAATCCGGGACGCGTGCCATTTGCCCAAAACCTGAACCAAATGCGGGGGGATATCATTCTCTTTTATAACATCGGCTCGGACGGCATCATCGATATCATGGTTGACGTAGGCGATGACATCAGAGGCTCTGACTACCTGCCCTTCCAGGGTTTCGGGCATATTCTTTTTCTCGTCATCGAAGATCTCTCCCCTCCCCTTTGAATGCTTGAATATCCCGTCCCTGACTTCATAGGTCAGGTTCAGCCCTTTTCCTTCATACTCGAGCTTTTCCACCACACGGAGGCTCTGTTCGTAATGGGAGAATCCCCCGGGGAGAAGCTTTGCCAGCGTTTCTTCTCCGGCATGACCGAAAGGAGTATGGCCGAGGTCATGTCCTAAAGCGATGGCCTCGGTGAGATCCTCGTTCAGCAGGAGTGCCTTGGCGATAGTGCGGGCGATCTGAGAGACTTCCAAAGTATGAGTCAATCGTGTCCTGAAATGGTCGCCAAACGGAGCAAGGAAAACCTGAGTTTTATGCTTCAACCTTCGGAAGGATTTGCAGTGGATGATCCGGTCTCTGTCTCGCTGGAAAGCCGTCCTCAAAGAATGGGAAGTCTCCGGACGCTCCCTCCCTTTTGACTTTGAACTCAAACATGCTTTCGGAGATAGAGTTTGAGCTTCCCTTTCCTCGAGTTTTTCCCTTATGCTCATTTGACAAACTTAAAATACGACGTTCTTCTGCGGGTCAATCCACTTGAAGTCGGTGAAGTTATGAGCAATGAATTTTTCTTCGAGTTTCTTTTCATCGATCATCAAACACATCCTACATGAAAAAGTCTTGATGAGTAGCCAATTATAACACAGGCATAACCCCATGACTTGAATTTTTTCATGGGTTTGATTAAAGTAATTTCTGGAAAAAGATAAAAGCTTGGAACTCCGGATATGATCGAAGAAAACGTGAAAAAAATCCTCGAAGAACTGCCTCCAGGTGTCGAACTCATGGCAGCTGCCAAATCAAGAACTCCCAAAGAAATCCTGCGGGCCGCGGAATCCGGTGTGAAGATCATAGGAGAAAACTATGTTCAAGAGGCCCTCACGGCCTTCGACGTCGTGGGTCCCTTAGTCAAATGGCACTTCATCGGCCACCTCCAGCGGAACAAGGTGAAAAAGGCCGTGCAGATCTTCGACATGATCGAAACCGTCGATTCCCTAGAGCTTGCCGGGGAAATCGACAAGAGATGCTCTCAGTACGGTAGAATCATGCCGGTTCTCGTAGAAATCAATAGCGGGAGGGAACCACAGAAGTACGGCGTTCTCCCCGAAGAAGCGGAGAGCCTTATTCATGAGATCCTTCCACTCCAAAACGTCAAAGTAGAGGGATTGATGACCATGGGGCCCATGTTCGGAGACCCTGAAGACGCCCGTCCCTTCTTCGTAGAAACAAGAAAAATATTCGAGAAGCTGAGACCTCTTTCTCTTCCCGGAGTCGAGATGAAGTATCTCTCTATGGGGATGACGAACTCTTACAAGGTCGCCGTAGAGGAAGGAGCCAACATCGTCAGGATCGGGACAAAAATCTTCGGCCCGAGAGAGTGAAAA
>SOIA01000303.1 GCA_004378665.1 Candidatus Aminicenantota bacterium | reverse complement strand
GGCTCTTGTCTTCTGATTTTTGATTGTGATACATTAGCTGCGAATACAAAGGTGAGGGAATGACATGAATATCATTGAAATCACACTGAAACTCCTACTGGCTGTTGCTCTGGGTGGACTCGTCGGTCTGGAACGGGAAACCAGCCAAAAACCCGCCGGGTTCAGGACAAATATTCTTATCTGTGTGGGCTCAGCCATGATGATGATCCTCTCAGGGCTTGTTCTCGGGGCAGAGGGAACTGACCTGACGCGAATTGCCGCGGGTGTGATCACAGGCATAGGATTCATCGGAGCGGGCACAATCATTCAAGCCCGGGGAAGCATCGTCGGTCTCACCACGGCGGCCACACTCTGGGCCATGGCCGGCTTAGGGCTCGTGATCGGTGCCGGCTATTATCTGGTGGCCGTCATCTTCACCGCGATAATCATCCTGACCCTGGTCATCTTCCGCTATATTGAAGACTACTTTCTGAAAGGATCGTCATACTTGTATCAGCTCACGGCAAAATACTCCAAAGACCTTCTCGTCAACATCAAGAAGCTGGCGTTTCATGATGGTTTTAAATTCGAACAGATCAGCCTTAAAAAAGAAGGAAATCTTGCCGTAGTCACTCTATCCTTCCAAACAACGGAGGAAAAGGAACAGAAATTCAACGCAGGCCTTCTCAACCTGTCAGAAGTCATCGAGATAAAGATTGAATAAAAGAAGACTTCTTCTGGCTACAACGAACCAGGGAAAAGCCAGAGAGATTGAAAGCTACCTCGAAGATTTAAACATCGAGATCCTTTCCCTAAAAGAGCTGGGACAATCCGAGTTTTTCTCTGAGACAGGAACAACGTTCGATGAAAATGCCAGAGGAAAGAGTCTTTTCTACAGCATGAACTGGGAGGGCCTCACATTGGCTGAGGACTCCGGACTCGAAATCGAGGCGCTCAACGGTGAGCCGGGAGTATTATCAGCCCGGTATTCCGGGGAGCAGGCAACCGATGAGAAAAACAACCAGAAGGTCTTAGAACGCATTAAAGAAGTCCCATCCGAGAAGAGGAAAGCCAGATTCGTCTCCTGCATGGTTCTCTCCCAGAAGGGAAAGATCATCACAGAGATCAAAGAATCCGTTGAAGGCGTTATCACTTTCGAAGAAAAGGGCACACATGGATTTGGATATGACCCTCTCTTCTACTATCCTCCTTTGAAAAAAACTTTTGCCAAGCTCCAGCCAGAGGAAAAAAACAAAGTCAGCCACAGAGGACGCGCCCTGAAGAAACTCAAGGAATATCTGCTAACTCATCTGGGGTCAGACCTTTAAGAATTCTGTCGTACTCGTGTTAACTGTTTCTCGAAAAATTCCTTCTTCCTGCCTCAATGCAAAACAACGGGTGTCAAAGATATTTTTCAAACCAATCAAAATTGTCCACGCACAAAAGGTCTGACCCCGAAAAACCGTTGATATCTCTTTGACGACTACCCGACTGTAATCCGGTCCTTGATCTGCTGGAAAATCTTTTCTCCGATCCCTTGAACCTTCATTATCTCCTCGATCTTCTTGAACATGCCGTGTGTCTTCCGGAAATCGACGATTCTCTGCGACACTTTCTCTCCTATTCGTGGGAGTTCTTGAAGCTCGGCTGCGGATGCGGTGTTGATGTTGATCTTTTTTTCTCCGCTTTTCTCTGCTGCCTGAGCAGGAAGAGAAAAAACAAAGGAAAACACGAGTCCAAAGACAACACTCAAAACCAAACTCCTGATCATGAAATTTTTCATAGATACCTCCTTTCGCCTCTCTCCTTTGCAATTTTCGGGCCAAAAGTGAGATAACCACATCCTCTTTGTTTTCAACATTTTGAAAATAGCTCGCACGAAGAAAAGTCAATAACCGTTTACAAACCCCACCTCAAACAGACAACAAACGTTTCCACAAA
>SOIA01000393.1 GCA_004378665.1 Candidatus Aminicenantota bacterium | reverse complement strand
CCTGGATAGATCTTTAATGATACAATAAAAAAGGAGGAGATCATGGCGAGACCTGTGACATTATTTACGGGGCAATGGGCGGATTTGCCCTTTGAAGATATCTGCAAAAAAACCGGCGCATGGGGCTATGACGGCCTGGAGATCGCCTGCTGGGGAGACCACATGGAAGTGCGGAAAGCCGCCTCAGACACTGGATACGTGGAAGAGAAAAAAAAGACACTGGAAAAACATAAACTGAAATGCTGGGCTCTGGGCGCGCATCTTGCCGGACAGTGTGTGGGCGACCGGTATGACGAACGGCTGGATGTGTTTGTTCCGGATGAAGTCAAAGGCAAACCTGATGAACTCCGGGAATGGGCCGCAGAAGAGATGAAAGCCACAGCCAACGCAGCCAAGAATATGGGCTGCAAGGTGGTGAACGGGTTCATGGGATCCCCGATCTGGAAATTCTGGTATTCTTTTCCGCCGACAAGCGATGAGATGGTCGAAGAGGGCTTCAAGACAATCCATAAGCTCTGGACACCGATTTTCGATGAGTTCGACAAATGCGGAGTGAAATTCGCACTCGAAGTTCATCCCACAGAGATCGCCTTTGACCTGTATACGACACAGAAGCTGATGGAGGTCTTCGAACACCGGCCGACACTGGGCTTGAATTTTGACCCGAGTCACCTGCTCTGGCAGGGAATGGAGCCCCATCTGTTCATCCGTGAGTTTGCGGACCGGATCTACCATACACACATGAAGGATGTGGCCGTCACCCTGGATGGAAAGGCCGGAATCCTCGGCTCTCACCTTCCATTCGGAGACCTGAGACGGGGATGGAATTTCCGGTCTCTGGGACACGGGGATGTGAACTTCGAGGAGATCATCCGGGAGCTCAACGATATTGGATACCAGGGTCCGCTGTCCGTGGAATGGGAAGATAACGGGATGGACCGCGAATTCGGTGCCCAGGAATCGCTGGAGTTCATCAAAGGGATAAACTTTTCACCGTCAGAAGTGGCATTTGATAAAGATATGAAAGAATAGGCCGGTCAAGCTTGAGCAATATGCCTCAGCCGGCTTCTTTCAGAAAAACCGGTTAGAGTGACCGGATAGATAATATCTTTTTAAGAAGGGTAAAATGTCTGATTTAAAAAACACGGGTCAAGGAAAAAAGTTTTCCCGCAGGGACTTTCTCAAATCCTCTGCTTCGGCAGGACTGAGTGCGGCCCTGGCAGGAGGAGCGCTGACCGGAACTTCTCTTTCCGGAAAGACACAGGAAGATAAAAAACCAGCCGAACTCAAAGTGGCTCTCATCGGCGCAGGCACACAGGGCCGTGTATTGATCGAGTCATGCCTCCGCATTCCCGGGATCCGGTTTGTCGCGGTCTGCGATATCTGGGAATACAGTCAGCGGTATGCCAGCCGGTACCTCAAAAAATACGGGCATGACGTCAATGTTTATGAAGACTACCGGGATTTACTGAGTCAAGAGAAGGGACTGGATGCGGTGATCGTGGCCACTCCGGACTGGATGCATGCGGAACACGCCAATGCCTGCATGGAGGCTGGCTTCCATGTCTACTGTGAAAAAGAGATGTCCAACTCTCTCGCTGAAGCCAAGACATTGGTCCAGACCGCAAGGAAGACGGGCAAGCTTCTGCAGGTCGGGCACCAACGCCGGAGCAATCCCCGGTATATCCATGCCATCGACCGTCTGATCCATGAAAAAAATATACTGGGCCGCATCAATGCTGTCTATGCTCAGTGGAACCGGGCCAAGAGTGACATGCTGGGCTGGCCCAAACAATACACCATGGACCAGGGCAAGCTGGAGAAATTCGGATACGCCTCCATGACTGAATTCAGGAACTGGCGCCTGTTTAAAAAGTACGGCGGGGGACCGCTGGTGGACCTGGGCTCGCACCAGATCGACCTCTTCAGCTGGGTGTACGGAGTGAATCCTTCGTCCGTAATGGCCAGCGGCGGAATCGATTATTATAAAAACTGGCAGTGGTATGACAATGCCATGGCCATCTATGAGTTCAAGACAAAAAAAGGAACAGCCCGCGGCCTTTACCAGGTCCAAACCACGACCAAACACGGGGGTTTTTACGAGGCATTCATGGGCGAAAACGGCTCTCTCGTGATATCCGAGGTTCCCCAGAGAGGGAACTGGGCCATGCGGGAAGCGCATGCCCCTGAATGGGAGTCGCTGGTCAAGCAGGGATACCTGAAATCCGAGGCACCGCCCATCCAGAAGGTGGATACCAAGAATATCTTCCTGGATGTCCGGGTGACCGCTGAGGCGGGCCGATGGCCGATTCCCGTGGAAATGGCCAAGCCTGCCCATCAGCCTCATCTGGAAAACTTTTTCAATGCTGTCCTCCACGGCACTCCTCTCAACTGCCCGCCCGAAATCGCCTACGAAAGCGCGGTGGCGGTACTCAAAACGAATGAAGTGATTGAAACCCGGCGTTATTTACGTTTCCGGCCCGAGCACTTTAAAGCATGAAGCATAAAGCAATATTTCTCTTCATTCTGATCAGCCTGGCAGCGCTGATTTCCCTCGAAGCCCAGACTGACCAGAAAAACCAAAAATGGGACGGAAGCCGCACCACCCCGGTGCATCAAATCCCTTTAAAAGACGAATTCGACCAGCCCATCCTTCCCTCAGAACCCTATCCACTGCCTTATTCCGCACGATACTCCTGCGCGCCCTGCCATGATTACACACTCATCCAGGAAGGATGGCATTTCAACGCCGCCTCTTCATCCCAGCACGGCCGGACTGGAGAACCCTGGGTCTGGGTGGAGCCCAAAACCGGGACCGTTCTTCCATTGTCTTACCGTTCCTGGGAACGGATGTGGAATCCTCAACAACTGGGCCTGACTCCATGGGATTTCACTCTGTTGTTCGGCAGGCATATGTCGGGTGGAGGTATGGCAGAGCCCCGAAGTGATGAAACCAGCCCGGAATCCCGATGGAACGTTTCCGGAAAACTCGAGATCAACTGTATGGGCTGTCACAACGCCTCAAGGATGCAGAGCCACAGTGAGTGGGCAAAACAGGTGTTGCGTCACAATTTTCGCTGGGCAGCCACCGCAGCTTCAGGTTTTGGCGAGGTCGGGGGAATGGCATCCCGTCTGCCTGGAACCTGGGATATCTACGATGGCCCCAATCCCGATGACACCGAATGGGCCGTGGTCCCATCCATCCGTTACAGACCTGAAATATTCGACAGCAAGCACCGTGTGTTTTTCGATATTGCCAATAAACCGGATGATCTGCGTTGTCTCGTATGCCATTCGGTCTATCCGGTCGGCACCAAAAAATACAGCATCAAAGAAGATATCCATTCCGCGGCAGGAATGAAGTGCGTCGACTGTCACCGGAATGATATCAGTCATGCCATGATCCGTGGATACGAAGGAGAAGCCGAAGAATCTCAGAACAGTGAGATCGCTGATTTCACCTGTCGAGGATGTCATATCGGCGAAGATCTCTCCCGGAGGGGAGGTTCAACTTCAGGCCGTCTGGGAGCGCCCTACCCCAAGCATTCAGGCATCCCCGCTGTGCATTTTGAGAAACTCTCCTGCACTGTCTGTCACTCGGGACCTGTCCCGTCGAAGAATTTCAACCGAGTCCGGACGTCCCGGGCCAACCGGCTCGGTATCTATGGAGTCGCTCAGTGGTTCACCGAACTCCCCCATATCATCGAGCCCGTGTTTGTCAGAGACCGGACCGGGAAAATCACACCTCACCGCCTGATGTGGCCGGCCTTCTGGGGAGAGAGAGAAGGAGACACCATTAAGCTCCTCAAACCGGCTGAAGTGGAAGAAGCCGCGGGTGATATCCTGGCTTCTGAGGAGAATATTGCCGAGGTCTTGACTGCCTTCACGCTGTATTCCGGGATCGAGGGAATTCCTGCTCTTGTCGCATCCGGAAAAGTCTATGAACTCAACGTGGACCGCAGGCTCGACGCATCACTCTATCCAGGAGAGGAAGTGCCTTCGGAAATCCTGTGGGTGATAAAGATAAACGGCGAGATAGCACCGCTTATCCCGGAATTCGATCCCGAAGCAGAAGAGCCGGATGTCGACACAGAAACCCGCATCCAGAAAGCACTCGAATCCCTAGCAACCATCAGTGATTCTCCAGGCCAACCAGCTCTAATTCATAAAGATGCGATGTACATGGTCGTGGAGGGCTACCTGGATAAAACAGAGTCTCCGGGAAAGACTGTAAACACTCCTCAGCTCTGCTGGTTTCATGAGAATAAGACACAACCGATTGTCTCTGAATTTGACGTTCGCACAGCCGTGGCGACTGTGGGGGAGGAGCACACCTTGACCGAGGAGCAGGTCGAGCGTGTTCTCAAATCCCTGTCCAGCCTGGAAAATCCCCAGGAATCCGGAGCAGCCAAGAAATTCTTCTATGTATCGGGCGGGAAGATGTTCCAGCTCGATGAGGCCGGGAATCTTTTTGCCGCCGATCACGCTGCCGCCGAACCGGTCATCTGGCCGCTGGCTCATCAGGTGCGTCCGGCCCAGCAGTCCCTCGGCATAAAAGACTGCACAGACTGCCATACAGAGGGATCTGTTTTCTTTTTCAACAGCATGACGGGCGACGGGCCTCTCCTGACCAAGAAAGTCGCCGTGCGCTCCGCTCATTCCCTCATGGGGTTGGACAAGCCGTATCAAAAGCTTTTCGGCCTCTCGTTTAGAATCCGTCCGGCGTTTAAAGTAGCCCTGTTTATCTCGGCTCTGATCGTTGGCTCCATGCTGCTCCTTGGGGTTCTGCTGGCCCTGGCGAGATTCACCGGGCTGATAGAAAAAAGGAGGCAGCCGTGATATTCCGCATCATCTCCGCGGCGTCTGTGCTGGGACTGATCTTTGCGCTGACACTCCATCGTTTCAGAAAATCACAAGATGCATCCGGAAAAGGTTCCGGCAGCTCTTCTGCAGCAGGCTATCTCTCATGGCTCTTCCACCGGATATTCAAATTTTTACAATCAGCCGGGATCAAGGGCTGGAAAGAGAGATATAATCAATGGATCATCCTCCGCCACCCGGCCAGAGAACGATGGGTCATCCTCTGTCTGGGAATAAGCTACTGTCTTCTTGCAGCCAGTGGATTTCTCTTTGCCCTGCTGAGTTCTCAGAGGCTGTTTGGCTCTTTCCTTCTCCTTCATTTCACGATGGGCGGTTTATTCGCGGTTTGTCTTCCCTTGGCAACAATCCTGCGGGCCCGGCATTACAGGTTGGATGCGGATGAGCCGGCGCAGGGCAAAGATACTCCGGCCTCTGGGGGAAAAGCCGCTCTTCCGTGGTCCCCAATCTTCTTTTGGGTCTTTGTCGCTTCAGGACTCTGCCTGATCGTCACAGCGCTGACCTTGATGCTGCCCTACTTCTCCTTGATCATTCAACTGGACTTTTTCGAAGTCCATAGATACAGCGCATTGGTTTCTCTGCTGTCAGCGATCGCTTTTGCCTATTTCAGCCGGGTCAATGATAAAAAGTGATGATTCCAGGGGTGAGTCTGTCTTCCGGTTTGCTCATCATGCTATGGGGACAACCTTTGAGCTCCTGATCGCCGGAAAAGACGAGACTTACAGCCGTCAGGTTTCTCAGGCTGTATTTTCCGAGATCGACCGGATCGAAAATCTCTTCAGCCGCTTCAATCCCGGTAGCGATATCGGGCAGATCAACAGCCTCAAGCCCGGTCAATCCCTTTTGATTGGTGTCGAGACTTACGAGTGTCTCGAAACGGCCAGCTCGATCCAATCTCAGACCCGCGGGGCTTTTGATGTCAACATCGGCTCTCTGGTAAAATACAAGGAGGGCAATGTCCCGAAACACCGAAAATTGAAAACTAATAGAATGGGATTGATTGACCTCTCCCGGACTCCTCAAGGATACCAGGTCAAAATCCGTCCGGGCGATACTAAGGCTCAAGCGGAGCATGTTCACCTGGACCTTGGAGGCATCGGGAAAGGATATGCTCTGGATAAAACCCTCGAGATCCTGTCCGATTGGGACATTGATAACGCGCTGGTCCATGGCGGGACCAGTTCAGCACTGGCGGTTGGCGTTCCCCCTGACAGTGTCTCCAAGACAAAGGATTGGCCAGTCGGGATCGGAGGCACCTGGGAGTGCGCTCAATCCCCGAAAGAATTTTTTCTAAAGGACAGAGCCTTGAGCGGTTCCGGCACCGAGGTTAAGGGCAAGCATATCATCGACCCGAGAACCGGCAAACCGGCAAAAGGCCATCTGGCTGCCTGGGTTTCTCATCCCTCCGCG
>SOIA01000117.1 GCA_004378665.1 Candidatus Aminicenantota bacterium | reverse complement strand
TGGCCTGAACGACCCTCACATTCTCAGGTTTCGCATCGAGTGGAAAGACCTGGTAGATCTTGTCTTCCTCGAGGATATCCTCTGGCATGTTCGGGTTGGCGTAGGTGATCGGAGACGGAGTGTTGTTCACCAGGGCTTCCTTGAAGGATTCAGCGTCTTGGGTGATGAGAGCGATGTAGAGATTTTCGAAATTCAGGTATTTTTTGATGGCTCGGTTGACGTCGTCGTGTGTGATTCGAGGAAGCCTTTTCTGGACTTCAGCCAGGAAATTCTTGCGGCCGTAATACCTGGAGTCCATTTTCCAGCCGAGGATTTCACTGAGAGTCTGGGCGTAGAGCCGCGTGTAGTTCAGGAGATAGGTTCTGGTCAGCTCGAATCTTTCTTCGGGAATCCCTTCCTCCACGAGCTTTTTAAGCTCCAGTAGGGCCTGCCGCAAGGCGAAATGCCGGTTAGAATTGGCCAGAGGACGGATCCAGATGGAGAAATACTGCTGCTGGCGGCAGTAATTCTGTGCCGGAAATTTGCGGCGTCCCTGGATGAAGTGGTTCGCATAGGCGTAATCCCCGTAGTTCTGCCCTCTTTCCTCCCGGATCTTCTGGAAGAGAAGTGAGAGAGACTGCCGGTGTTCTCCGAAGTGGGATACAGCGATCCACAGGGCAAAATAGTCATCGTCCGCTTTAGAGATGGAGACCGGGAATCCCATGGACATGGCTGTGGCTGGAGTCCCCTTATCAGCTATGACGATTTCGAGGCCTTCTGGCATCCGCTGTTCGGGCAAGCTGAGCTGTGGCGTGTGTCCCTCAGGAAGGGCCGAGAAATCCTCTGTGATCCTTGAAGGAAAATCCCATGGATAACCTCCGATGACTCCAATCGTGATGTTTCCCTGGATGAAATGTTCTGTGTAGAATGTTTTGACGTCGTCTAGAGTCAGGGCTTTAAGAGTTTCTAATGTTCCTGCTTCGTGATGGCCGTAAGGGTGTCCTTCGTACATCAACAGGTTCAAGATTTCTTTACCGAACTGCTCATCCATGTTGCTGACCAGGGTTTTTTCCAGAAAATTCAACTGGTTGGTTTTTATCCTTTTGAAATCGTCTTCGCGAAAGCCTGGAGCGAGGAGCATGTCTTTGAAGATGGCATAGTACTTTTCCAGGTTGTCCACATGAACAGTCCCCGTGAACACCGACATCTCTTTTTCCACGCTGAGGCCTACAGAAGTGGCCATCGGATAGAATTTCTTCTGGATCTCCTTGAACGTCAAGCTTTGGCTGCCGCCGTTGGCCAACATGCTCAGAGCGAGGGTGCAAAGCCCTTCTTTTCCCGCAGGGTCGTTGACCGATCCAACATTCAGAAGGATTCGAAAACTGACAAGAGGATTCCCTTCACGGTAGAGAAACTCAGAGGAGAATTTGTTTGGACTCACTTTTCCACAGGAGACAATCGTGAATGCCAAACCAAGAACAATGGCACCTGTGAGGACGAGTTTGACATGTTTTCTCATTTTGTTTTTCCTCCTGATAGAGTCACCACTGTGCTGTTTGTTTTCATAAAGTATTTTTGACACATTTTCTGAATATCTGCTGGACTCACTTTATCGAAAAGGTCGAAGAGTTTGTTGACGGTTCCGGGGTCGGTTGTCAGATTAATGTAGTGAGCGAGCGAGCTGGCGATTCCGTCGGTCGTGCCCAAGGCACTGGCAAAGGAATACTTCATGTTGGACTTGATGTCGGCGAGAAATTCTTCTGAAATTGGCTCTTTTTTCAGTCTTTCCAGTTCTTTGAAGATCTCCTGCTCGACATAAGGAAGGTCTTTTTCGTCCTTCACAACCGCGTTAAAGGTCAAAAGATAGGGGTCACGCCGGTCTGCAAAGCTGGCATACAGAGAGAGACATTTCTGCTCTTCGATGACCAGCTTCTGGTAAAGAGTAGAGGAACGGGAAAAGGAGGTTTCAGCCAGGAGGTCGAGCGCCGCTTTATCGATTTTCTCATCGGAGAACTCCGGACCGTGGAAACCGATGACGAGCCTGGGAAGAGTCTTTGAAGGCCACTCGTAGTGAGCTCTTTTGGCTTTTGTCTGAGGAGGTTCTTCAGGAGTCACCAGTGTGTAGTTGGATTTTTCCCAGCCGCTGTAGTATTTTCTCGTGTATTCCATCAGCTGGTCATGGTCGAAGTCTCCTGCGACAAGAAGGATGGTGTTATCCGGAGCGTAGAAACGTTTTTTGAAGAGCTGGCTGTATTCAAACTGGTTGGGCATGTCCAGGATATCCTGGAGGTAGCCGAGAGTGGTGTGCTTGTAGGAATGCTTCACAAAGGCTGTGTCTCTCAGGGCTTCGAAGAGACGCCTCCCCGGGTTGGATGCGCTTGCGTAGTACTCGCCCTCGATGACAGGAGCCTCGGTCTTGAGCATCTCTTCATCGTAATAGAGATTGATGAACCTGTCCGCTTCTGCCTTGATCACTTTTTCCAGGTTTTCCCTTCCTGCAAAGACCACAAAATAGCAGGTGTAGTCATCAGTGGTGTAGCCGTTCGTTCCGGCTCCGAGTTCGGTCAGGAAGTCATCGTAAACCTCCCGGGGCATATCTTTTGTTCCTTTGAACATCATGTGCTCGAAGAAATGGGCGAATCCGGATTTTCCGGGTTCGATCTCGTTTCTCGAACCCGAACGGATGATGACGTAATGGGAGATGATGTGCGGATTGTCGAGGGGAATAGAGACGATTTTAAGGCCATTTTCCAGGACTTCAACTTTGTAGTCATAAGGGAAGATATCGGAACTCTGGAGCAGGGGAGACAGGCAGAAAAAGAGAATGAGCGATAGAAAAGTAGAGATGAATCTCTTCATTTTTATCCTCCTTTTGGATTTTTTATTTGAGATGATTCAAATCCCATCTTATTTGCAGGAGAATATATACCAGAAATCTGCATGAAAAGCGAGGCAAGACAAACGTCTGATTTTCTGGCTTCTCTTTTTGATTTTCCTTGGATCATTTTTTCATCTTCGACTTCAGCCAGCCGAGCTTGATCGCGGTTTTCTGGTCCCTGGACGTGTAGGGTTTGATGTCCAGGATGGGAGTGCCTTCGATCATATCGATTCCGGACACTTTGATGCGGTTTCCTTTCCTTTCGAGCACCTCCACAACGGTCATTCCTACGGGATTGGGCCGGTGAGGGCTGCGTGTGGAGAAGACTCCTCTCAAGGTATCATCGAGTAAAGGTTTGGTATGAAGTCTGTATCCTTCCGATTTATGAAAAACGAAGAGCACGATGAGATAGGAGAACCCATCTATGTCTTTTAATCCTTTTTCGAATTCCTGGAATATTTCAAGCTCTCCCTGGACCGGGTCGAATCCTCCTGAATCGGCGAATTTCTCCGAGTCAATATCCTCTTTCTTTTTAAACGGAGAGTGAACGACTCCTATCGGTTTAAACTTGAATTCCATGAGTATTGACCTTCTCGAAGGAGAGTTTTTCTCTCAAGGATTGAAAATCGGCCTCGTTTTCTTGAGTTTGCCCGTTGATAGACTCTGTTTAGCCTTCAATTTTAAGACCAAAAAATAGAGGCCTGTGTCCTGTTTTTCTAAATGCCTTTTTTCTGTGATGTTTCTCAGCCCGGAAGATTGAGGGATTAAACTCACTGGTTATGAAGGAGTTATGGATTTCTCAGTCGTTGACATAGGTCAGCCACTTTTCATATTCTTTCAACTTTCCGCAGACCGCATCCTTATAGGCATTTGCTATGCGGAGTGACAGCTCCCCGACCTGGCCAGACCCAATGACATATTTCTTTTTCTCTTCCTGGGGATTCGAGCCGTCCGTTACACCGACGATAGGAGCGATCTCGACGGCAGTCCCGCAGAAAAAAGCCTCATCTGCTTGGAATAAATCCTCCTTCGTTATCACCCCTGTGCGGGTTTCAATTTCGAAACTCTTTGCGATTTCCAGTAGGCTTGCCCGGGTGATGCCCTCAAGGATGGATTCTGTCTTGTCATTTGTAATCAGAACTCCATCCTTTATGATGAATATGTTTTCACCGGGTCCTTCGGCGATATTCCCTTCAAGGTTAAGGAGAACCGCCTCATCATAGCCGAGGGAGCGGGCCTGCATGCCGCAAATCGCCGACTGGACATAGACACCTCCGAGTTTGGCTGTCATTTCCAGTTGAGAACGATGGACACGCTTCCAGGGAACGATAAAAACTTGAACACCGGTTTCCGTTTTGGCGCCCAGGTAAGCTCCCCATTCCCATGCTCCGATGACCAATTCCACGGCTGAAAATTTTGGCACCAAGCCCAAATTTCCGTAAGAGTAGTACATTAAAGGACGAATGTATGCAGAATCAAGTTTGTTCTCCTTCATCACCAGCTTTATCGCCTCGATGATTTCTTCCTTGCTGTAGGGAACTTTCATGGATAGGATCTCGGCAGAATGAATGAACCTGGCGATGTGATCGGGAAGACGGAAAACCGCAGGTCCGTTCCGGGTGCTGTAAGCGCGGATTCCCTCGAATACCGACGTGCCGTAGTGAAGGGCATGAGACATAGAATGAACGTTAGGATGAGACCATTCATAGGTTTTTCCCTGGAGCCAGTATTTTTTTGCCTTGGGAAATTGGGAATTATCAAACATTTTGACTCCTTTGATATGTATGTATTGAGAGAATAATTTCCTCTTTTTGTGTCAATCCCAGCATAGGATTATTCTTTTATGGCTTTAAGCACTACAAATCCACCCCGCCCAAAACCCTTCACTGGCTTTTCTGTGTTTTTGATATCAGGCGGAGGCTGAAGGAGTGTTTGGAAGGCAGCTTTGAATTCCACTGAGATATCTCTAAAGATTTGAAGGATTTCCTTAGGTGAAAAGAAATGCGGAGCTTTATAGAATTGACTCTTGGCAGCTTTCTGCTCATAGAATTTTCCCCAAGAGCTTTCCCTGTCCAGTATGCCTAGGATAAGGACCCCTTTTCTCTTCAGTACTCTTACTGCTTCCTTTAAAAGGCTTAGGGGATTATCGACAAGCCATATAGTTAGCACAATTAATATAAAATTGAAAGATTCATTTTTAAAAGGGAGGTCTTCGCCGACTCCCTGGACAACCTCAATGCCTCTTTCCTTGGCGAGTTTGAGCATATGGAATGATGGGTCCAGGCCAAATCGGGCAGAGAGAAGAGACGCGAATCTTCCTGTTCCCACTCCTATCTCCAAGCCAACACCAGAAGGTATGGTTTTTTTTAAAACATTCAATTCAGATTGGTATATGGCTGGATGGCTGTTATACCACCCATCATATTCCTGCCAGTTTTGATCGTAATATCCGATCCTTTTTTCACTCATAATGATTAAGATTCAATCTTGAATTCCCAGGCACACCAGACATCCGAAGGATGAGAGTCTGGAGGACATGTCAAGCAGGTGGTTTTGATCCGTGGATCTATGGTTCTGGCAAAGCCGCTGTATTCAACGATCCCTATCGGCTTACACGGAAAATCGGGAAGGCCCTGCCTTTGTCTCGCTTCCTGGACCCGGCAGGAGTTCATGCGGAAAACACAGTGTGTCTCGCTCATTTCTGCGACTTCCTGGATGTTGATGTAGGCGTAGAGCCTGAACTTCAGGGCCTGAACGAGGGCTGGAATCCCGCCACCGGGTTCCATCCCCAGTCTTTTCATTATTCTCTTCGCTTCGATGACCGTGAATTTTTCCCATGCTTTCCGGTCAAGCTCCATGGCGGCTTCTATGCCGAACTTATCCTCCACAGCCCGGAACCAGAGACCGTCATGGGAAAGCCAGTTTTTTGAAGCATCGGCCAGAAAATCCCTCAATTCATCTTTGGAAAGATCTTTCACTTCCTTCATCTTGACCCCTTATCTAATGCCCTGTATTCATGCATTCCAATATCGTTTTTTCTTTTACTTTTTTTTCTAATAAAGAAAAGACAAATATCTCACTCTTTTTTCTTTCTATTGCGGCCAAACTGATTAAATCTAATGCCATCTCCATAAAGTCAAATCAACTCGTTCAGGTAGGTTCGTAGTATTTGGAATCCTTATGGGTAACGGACCGAATTTTCCCTTCGTTAAGGAGGAAATCAAGATATTTTATGACTTCGTTGGCATGCCTTCCTAAAGAGACCGAGATGTCTGAGAGAGTCACTGGCCTTCTTCGAATCATGTCCAGGATGGTGCCTTCCAAATCCTTTTGAGGTGGTGTTTGCTGTCTTTTGTCGAATTTGGTAATGATCTCGCAGTTTTTTCCGAATACTTTTTTTATCTTTTCCAGCTCATCATGGCTTAATGGCTGGGCAGATTTCTCTGCCGGAGGCCGAACAACCGTGTTGAGCTGGATTTTATCGGGTTTAATCATGGAAGCGGCTTCCTTGAGTTTTTGAATATGAGATAGAGAATCATTCATGCCTTTCACAAGCATGACCTCGAGCCATATCCGGCCCTTGAATTCCTGACGGAACTTCACCAATCCGTCTATGATCTCTTTGATGTGAAGCGGAGAGCAGGGCCTGTTGGTTTTGAGGAAAACCTCCTGAGTGGCCGCATCCAGAGAAGGGATGACCAGGTCGGCTTGCATCAGTGCTTTTCGGACGTTTTTATCGGTGAGGAGAGTGCTGTTGGTGAGAACGGTCACAGGAATAGAAGTCATTTTTTTGATATTCTCAATGAGTTCTCCGAGTATTTTATTCAGGGTGGGCTCCCCGGAGCCGGAGAAGGTGATGGTGTCGATCCTCTGTCCGGATGAAAGCCTCCTTTTTATCTGGGCCAGAATTTCCGGAGAAGAAAAGAATTTCTCCCTCCGGAGAGTTTTATTCGGTGTGTTTCCCAGCTGACAGTAAACGCAGTCCAGAGTGCATGTTTTGAAAGGAATGATGTCGATCCCGAGGGAAAAACCCAGGCGTCTGGAGGGAACGGGTCCGTAAATATGAATGGGAAGGATTTCTTCTGGCTTTTTGCTCAAGGCTTCTCTGTTTAAATCCTGTCCTTGTAAGTTTCGATGAATCTTCTTATTGAGCGGTCATAAGTTCTTTCCACGTCATCTGGGAAGAGGCAGGCCGGAAGCTCGTTCATTCTCCAATGATACTGAATACACTCGCAGCATACACCTTTGCGGCTGCAGGGTTCATACGAACAGTTGCAGATTTTCAGGTTTTTTTCCTCTTGACACTCTTTCATGTTAAACTCCGTGACTATGGGATCATAAAAAAATCAAGTCTGCCTGTATTGTTTTTTCCAGGGGGCTCTCTTCTGATAGAGATGATCGGCCAGTGCGCGTCTGAGAGCTTCGGCGGCCAGTTCGGCGCAGTGGATGTCAGATTCAGGCAGCCCTCCCAGCTTTTTCAGTATCTCATCGGCACTGACTGTAGCGAGGGCCTGGATGAAGGATTTTTTCAGAGCCAATTCTGTAGCGATGCTTCCGCAGGCTATGGTTGTGCCGCAGCCGTCGGTTTGAAATCCACATTCCGAGATTTTGCCGTTGGACATTTTCAGGAACATTTCCATCGTGTCTCCGCAGGAGCCTTTAGCAGAAGCGTATCCATCCGGATTGTCGATTTTTTCGAAATTTCGTGGATTCTGCCAGTGATCTATGACCACATCAGAATATTTTTTCCTGATCTGCTCCATGAGCTGTTCCTGGAGCTCCCGGGCAAATTTATCGATGTCTTCAGTGTTAGTGTTGCTTTTCTTTTTTTGAGACATTTGGAGAAAATATAAATCGATTCGTTTACTCGAACATGAGTGAGAACCGCGTTAATGCATTGAGAAGAACAGTCATTATAGCAGAAAAAAGATGAATTTTTTATGATAATTTTGTTTTATGTTCTATCCTCAAAGTAAAAATTTAAAACTCGCACAGGAATCAGCTTTTTTTTCGAATAGAATCCAAAACATCCTGGAGGTTTTTAGAGAACTTCTTGATTGTTTCTTGAGTCATGCCGGCATAGCCGAGTCGGATACACCCTGGGGCTCCGAAAACCGAGCCTGGCACGGCACTGAATTTTTTAAGCTCCATAGCTTTTTCCACTAAAGCTTTATCATCAAGTTTAATATCCTTGGGCAGTCTTGCCAGAACGCTGATAGCTCCTGAAGGAAAATCTTTATCTCTTCCTGCAAGTTCAAATTCTTTCTCTTTGAGGATAGAAATCATAAGTTCACAGCGTGTTCTAAGCTCTTTTTTAATCTCAGAGATAATTCGAGGAGACCGGTCCTCTTCAAAATCTTTCACTTCATCCTTGAGAATATCAGCCAAAATGCGTTGACCGAGTACATTCGGCGAAGAAGAAAAGGATCGGATCATCTTTGGTATCCAAGAATTTGTGAACATTTCTTCAGCGGCTATGATATACCCAACTCTTGCTCCTGGGATGAGGTACTCCTTGGACGCTGAGCTTACGACAACCGTTCTTTCGGGCGCAAAGGACAGCATGGATTGTGGTTCTCCCTTGTATCGTATGAAGTTATAGACTTCATCAGAAATGATTATGAGATTCAATCGGCGGGCAAGGTCGGCCAATTTTCGGAGTTCCTCTTCGGTCAACACGTCTCCAGAAGGGTTGTTGGGAAAGTTAATGAGGAGAGAGGTGATTTTGTTTTTTCTGATGATTTGTTCAACATTTTTAAAGTCGATATTATAGTTTTTATTGAAGAGTTTAACCACGATAGGATTTCCACCTGCGTTCAAGATGATCCCCTTGTAGTTGCTCCAGTAGAGAGGCATGAGCCCGACGTTCTGATTGAAGGCAAAAAGATGCATGGCAATCGCAAGTCCCTCCGTTGCTCCTGACACAATGGCCACATTTTTTTTGCTCAACCCGTTAGATGGCAGCCCTTCTTTGTTTTTTAGCCGGTAAGCAAAAGTCCAGAATTGCCCAACCAATTCGCGCAATTCCTCCAGCCCCGAAGATGGTCCGTAATAGATTTCTTTTTCTGGGAAAATTCCGACGATTTGACCCTGATCACTTCGGATAAAATCAGGATTCTGAGCGGCAATTACTTTTGCTTTTGCGGCGATTGCAGGGATTATTGGTTCTGAAGATACAGTTTGACGAATTCCTTCGGGCATGTATGTCCAGGCACGATCAAGAAGAGGTGCCTTAAATTCAATAGTCCCTTTGGATAGTTTTGATTGAGAAGAGTTTTTGTCAGACATCCTTCTTTCTCCTTTCACTTTTCCTTCATTAAATCGGCAACAGCATCTCTTACGTCCTGCATGGCAAAGAGATATCTTTTTCTCAGCCTTCCCAGGGTTTCATCGAGAGATACCCTCTCTGGAAGACCCAATTTGTCAGCTATCTTTCGAGCTGATACTCCGGTTTCTTTTTCGATTTCATACAGAGTCATTCTGCCTGTTATCAGAATCCCTGATTGGTCTTCGGCCCTCACTCCCCTGGTCAATTTCGGCTCATGCTCAGGTTCTTCCCCCTTTTTCACTTGGTGTTCAGAGGGTTCTTTCTTTTCTTCTATTTTTTCAATCGGGGATGCGCGTTTGTTCAAGGCTTCAGTGACGACGTCCCTGACGTCCTGTAAAGTAAAAGGATATCTTTTTCTCAATCTCCCGAAGGACTCATCCAAAGAAACTTTCGCAGGAAGTCCCAGGTTCTCAGCGATTTCTTTGGCCGGAATACCGGTGGTTTTTTCCAGTTGCCGCAGGGTTGTCTGTCCGGCAATAATAATAGCTATGGATCCGTCTTCAAGGAAGATTTTTTCTTCATGGATAGGGAGCCCTTCTTCTGATAAATGCTGCCGTTTAGCCTTAGATCCGGCTCTTACCCCGTAATCTTCGTAAGCGCCCGGATATCTTGGATAAAGAGCCCAAAAAATTGTGAGAACAAGGATCGAGGCCAGAGCTGTGAAGATCAACACAGAGATCCATCCCTTTTTAAAGATTTGACGGGACTTGCTCTTTATCCACTTCCAGCTCAATATGAGATGGATGATGACAAGGGCAGTGAAGGCGATAGACAGGTATAAGTGAATATTCCCCCATTGATGGCGGTGGAGGCCCAGGAAATATTTGGAGCTTTCCGGGGCTGTAGGGCCTTGAGGAAGGAAGAGACCCATCAGAAAACCGATGAAGATAATCCCAACAATACAGAGGAAAAGGAGCGTATCAACCAGGTACTGCCAATCTGTTTTTTTCATCTAATATTCTCCTCTCGGCAACAAATTTTTTGTATTCTTTTCCAAATTTTTTTTATTTCTTTGGATGCTGAATTATTCGAGTATTCGATTAAAGGGATGAGCTGTACCAGGGATTTTATCACTTCCTCATCGAAGGGAATTTTTCCAAGGAAAGGAATAGATTTTTCTTGGCACCAGTTTTCGATTCTCACTGAATTGTCGGGGTTGATGTCAAATTTATTGATGCAGCATGCCGTTTCGATCTTGAAATGATGAGCCATTTCCACGACTCGTTCCATATCGTGAATCCCAGCAAGGGTGGGTTCAGTTACAACCAGTGCCAAATCTGCTCCTGAAAGGGAGGCGATAACCGGACAGCCTATTCCAGGAGGTCCGTCAATGATAACGATATCCAAGTTGTCTCTTTCAGCAATCTCTTTTGCTTTCCTCCTGATTTCGGTGACCAATTTCCCTGAATTTTCTTCGCCGATCCCCAATTTGGCATGTACAAAGGGGCCGTATTTAGTACGGGAGACAAACCATTCTCCTGATATGGTTTTTTCCATTTCTACCGCCTCTACCGGACAAACGTGAAAACAAACGGAACATCCCTCACAGGAGATGGGGTCGATGATGATATCTCCGTCTTCTCTCTCACTAATTGCTGAGAACCGGCAGGCGTCCACACATTCGCCGCAATTGGTGCACTTTTGCTGATCGATTTTTGGCCTCACTCCCCCAGAAAATTGATGGGTTTCCTGGATATCTGGATGGAGGAGGAGATAGAGATTGGCAGCATCCACATCGCTGTCGACCATAACCTTGCTTTGAGCCAGAGAGGCGAAGGAAGCGGAGATGATTGTTTTTCCTGTTCCGCCTTTTCCGCTTATGATAACGATCTGTTTCATTTTTTTATGGCAAGTATCTTCCTGAATAATTCCTGGAATTTTTCCCTGTAATCGGGTTGAGTTGCGATGATGCTTTCTCCCTTGGAGTAGGCCACGGCTATGTTCCGGTCCATGGGTATGGTCATAAGGACTGGAATGCTTTGCTCAAGGCAGTACTCCTCAACCTGACTATCCCCGATATCGGAACGGTTGATAACAACCCCACAGGGTATTTCAAGTTTTTTCAATGTTTCAGCAGCCAGGTGAAGGTCGTTGAGGCCGAAAGGCGTCGGTTCGGTCACAAGAAGAGAAAAATCGCTTCCTTTTACTGACTCCACTACAGGGCAGGATGTTCCTGGAGGAGCATCGATGATGACTGTCTTTGTGGAGTTTATATGCCTCTTGACTTCCCTGATGAGAGGAGGAGACATGGCCTGGCCTATGTCGAGTTTTCCGTGAATGAACTGTATGTCATTGCTGGCTCCAAACTCGATTTTTCCGATTTTCTGCCCTTTTTCATTGATTGCTTTTTCCGGGCACAAGAGGCTGCACCCACCGCATCCATGACAGAGTTCGGGAAAGACAAGAACATTATCTTTCAGGACTGCAATAGCGTTATAGGCACACACTTCAGCACATTTACCGCAATACGTGCATTTTTCTTCAATGATTTCAGGAACAGGGAGGAAGACCGGCTGACTCTTGTGAATTTGAGGTTTCAGGAAGAAATGCGCATTGGGTTCTTCCACATCGCAGTCAAGAAATTGAACGGATTGATTTTCGTCCAAGGATAAAGCGAGATTGACAGCGACTGTTGTTTTTCCTGTTCCTCCTTTACCGCTGGCGACTGAGATTATCATTGGACTCTTATCACTTTTCCTACCCCAATCTCTATGAAGTCGTCTTTGTATTCCTCGGCAAAAAGCCTGCGGGCCTCATCACCTGTACAATGACATGGGCCCACTTTCTTCACTCTTGAGTCTTGAAATTGCCCTATGATTTCGTTTATCTCGTTTTCGTTGTAGGCACCCATGTGGAAACCTCCAAAAACCAGATGAATATTTTTCTTTAAAAGTTTTTTCACTCTATCTATGATCTTAACGATTTGGGGATGCGCGCAGCCTGTGATCAGGATGAGCCCTTTCCCAGTGTTTAGGATCAAGGATTGCTCTTTGATCCAGCCTTCAATTATCCCAGATGTGTAAGCGCCTTCACAAATTTCTTGGAAGTTTGTGACTTCTCTAACAGTCGATCCCTTGTTTTTGATTTTATTTTTAAAGCTTGAAGAGAAAAAATTCGGAAGCCAGACTTCAACGCTGGAATTCAGGTTTAAGAGAGCTTCAAGGCCTCCGGTGTGGTCTTTATGTTCGTGGGAGAGGAAGACTGTGTCGATCTCTCCTGGATGAATTCCAAGCTTTTCCATGTTAGAAAGCAAGATTTTCCCGTTTGTGCCTGTATCGAAAAGGACGGACTTTTCCAGTCCTCTGATGAGACAGGAAAATCCCCAGTCTGCCTTGAGGTTCTCACCGAATGCATTATTGTCGTAGACGACGATCATCTGGAGGGAATGCTTGTTGTTCATCCTGCTTTTTTTCCTATTAAACCAAAGCTTCAGTTTGATTCAGCGAGAGCTTGGTCCAAATCCTCCTTTAAATCTTCGAATCCTTCACAGCCGACTGAAAGGCGAACCAAATCATCGGTGATCCCTGCTTTTTCTCGCTCCTCTTTCGAAACACTGGCATGAGTCATGCTGGCCGGATGCTGGATGAGACTTTCAACGCCTCCAAGAGAGACAGCTAATGTGCAAATTTTGACTGAATTAATCATTTTTCGCCCAGCATCAAAGCCTCCTTTCAGTCCAAAGCAAAGCATGGAGCCAAAGCCATCCATTTGCTTTTTAGCGAGAGTATGCTGGGGATGGCTTTCGAGACCAGGATGATTCACCCATTTGACTTTTGGGTGGCTTTCTAAATAGCGGGCCAGCCTTAAGGCGTTATCCTGGCTCTTTTCTATCCTCAAGGCAAGAGTTTTCACACCTCGCAAAATAAGCCAGGCCTGGTGGGGATCCATGGTCCCTCCCATCATGCGGAGAACTTTTTGAATTTTAACAAAAAGGTCTTCCTTTTTAGTCACAATCATTCCACCGACCACATCGCTGTGTCCGTTCAGAAATTTCGTCAAACTGTGGATAACGATATCAGCACCCAGGTCCAGAGGCTTTTGGAGTATGGGGCTTGCGAATGTATTATCCACAACCAGGATGAGGCCATTTTTTTTCGCAAGCTCAGCACAGTCTTTGATATCGGTGAGATTCATTGTCGGGTTTGCGGGAGTTTCAACAAAGAGCAGCTTTGTATTTGATTTAATGCATTTCTTTATGTTTTTTAGTTCGGAGGTATCCACATAGTCATATTCAACGCCAAAATTTGAAAACACATCCTCGACAACGGTTCGCGACGGCCCATAGACAGCATCCGTGCTTATGATGTGAGAGTTTTTGTCGAGGAATGCCATAAATACGGTGGTTATGGCCGCCATGCCAGAAGATGTTCCCAGGCCACCAAACCCGCCCTCGAGGGAGGCAATATTATCCTCTAAGGCTTTTGTTGTTGGATTCCCTATCCGAGTATAGATATAACCTTTGTCCTCGCCGGAAAACCGGGAAGCTCCCTGTTCTGCAGATTGAAAAGCAAAGGTTGATGATTGATAGATGGGAACGGAGACTCCTCCAAAAACAGGATCAGGATGTTGCCCTGCATGAATGACACTGGTAAACGGACTCTTATTTTTAATGTTTTTCAATACATCCCTCCGTTAAGATGGATCGTCAGAATTATTTTTAACTTACATGTTGCGGCAATTTTTTTACTGCGTTATGTACAGCTGGATTTTTTATCGGGTCTGGACTCAATCTCGTCGGCAAATGCTTCCGTCTGAGCAAGGTGGAGTTTCACAGCGTTCGTCTTTCCCGCAGCAGGTCGATCCTTTTGAAGATGAATTTCCTATCCTGACAGAAGAGGGGGTTGAAAATATCTTATGAAGGTTTTTACTGCCGCAGTGAGAACATGAGAAGTCGATTTCTTGGTTAAAAGAACGGACAAAAACTTCAGTCACGTTTCCGCATTCCTGGCATTTGTATTCATATATGGGCATTTTTGCTTTTTACCGCGTCATTTTAGCCCCACATTTAGGGCAAGTTTGTTGGTAACAGGGAATTCCTCTCTGGTGCGGAGCTCTGGCTCCACAGGATGGGCAGGTGCAGTAACCTCCAGGTCCCAAGCCTTTACCGCCCATCCGGCCTTGGCCACCGCCTCGGCCCTGTCCTTGTCCTCCTCCTTGCATCTCAACCTCCTTCTTTAGTTGTAAGCCTCCATGATTCTTTTATCCTCATTCATCAAATCACCTGCGATTTCCTCCATGTTCATTTTTTTCCAGAAAGAGAGTTCATTATGGGATTTTAAGTATTTCAGGGGAATAGGATGAGTCCCGATGACTACGGGCAAATCGTAATGATTTTCTATAAATTCTTTAAAATGGCGGATGCGGGGACAGGGAGGATAACCGACGACCAGGCCCGTGGCAAGGTGAATAACTTCAGCTCCGTTTTTTTTCATTTCTTCAGGAACGTACTCGATGTTCCCTCCCGGACATCCTCCACAGTAAGAATAACCAACGACTTCAACAGGCTCATCTTCTGGGTAGCGGGAAAAACCTCCAACTCTTTCTCTCACGGCTTTAAAGCATTTGCCGCCGCCACAGTCCTGGTACCGGCCGCAGATGATGATTCCAATTTTTTTCACGAACAACTCCTTTCCGTTACTTCCAAAACATTATAATTTTTTGTTTGTATCTGGCCTCTCTTGTTCAGATTTATCCTTGGTTTGTTTTTTGGTAAGTTTTTTATCCAGCCAATTTCCGATGAGCATGGAAGCAAAAGCAAAAATAGTTCCGCCTAGTGTAGATTTTTGAAAAGACGAATTTGTTCTGATTCCACTTCTTCTTCCTTCTCCGCGGCCTGTTCCTGGACCCGCACCTTGGGGGCCGGTGCCGTTTCCTCTTGGCATTTTATTCACCTCCTTTTTAAAAAGCAAACTTGTGTTTAAATTTGAGATAGACAGTCTATTAAGCAGATTGGACTTTTATGATGTTCTCAACAATTTCCATAAAAGCCTTGCTTGCTTCGGAATCAGGTTGTGTGGCGATAAAAGGCTTTCCCTCGTCTCCAGAACTGACGATTTGTGGATCCAGGGGGATTTTCCCTAAGAAGGGAACTCCCAGTTCAAGGGCGGTTTTTTCACCTCCTCCCTCTTTGAAAAGATTGATTTTTTTCCCGCAGTGAGGGCAGACCATTCCACTCATGTTTTCAATTATCCCTATTATTTTCAGGTTGAGCTTAACAGCAAAGGCGACGGCTTTTCTTGAATCCATAAGGGAAACTTCTTGAGGTGTGGTTACGATAATGGCCCCTGTTGCTGGGATAAGCTGAGCAACGGAGAGAGGCTCGTCGCCTGTGCCGGGAGGCGAATCGATGACAATCCAATCCAGTTCTCCCCAGTCCACATCCCCTAAGAATTGCTGAATCGCCTTCATCTTCATCGGGCCTCGCCAGATAACAGGTAAGTTGGGTTCCTGAAGGAGGAAAGACATGGAAACCAATTTTAAATTCTCGTTTACGTTGACTGCTTTTATACCTTCGGGAGAAACCTCCATTTTTTTGTCTTCGACACCCATCATTTTGGCTAAATTTGGACCGTGAATATCCACATCCAAAAGTCCAACCTTCAATCCTTTCTTTGCAAAAACAAGAGCGAGATTAGCCGAAACAGTGCTCTTTCCCACGCCGCCCTTCCCGCTGAAAACAAGCAGCCTGTTTTTAATTTTGGCTAAAGTTTCTGTGACCTTTCTTTCTTCTTCCTTTATTTCTTCTTCTCTTTTATTTGCCGTCATTATGTTCCCTTAGATTTGTACTGCGCGAGGACATCCCTGACATTTCCGGATATACCTGTTATCACTTTAATTCCGGAGGACTGAAGGACTCTTTGAGCGTTAGGGCCACAGTTGCCTGTTAGCACAGTTCCTGCATTTTTGCTTGAGATGAGCTGGGCAGTTTGTATGCCTGCTCCTTGAGCAGCTTCGATGTTTGAGTTCTTGATAACCTCAAAGTCCATGGTTTCAGGGTCCACAATCAGGAAATATTGCGCTCTGCCGAAATTTGGATCCACTTCTGCCTCAAAATTATCTCCTTTTGAGGTGATGCAGATTTTCGTTCCTGCTGCTTGAGGGATGTGTTCAATATGGTGCTCATGTGGAAGATGCTCTTCCAATCCATGTTTGTGACCGCATAAATCATCACCCGCTTCGAGCTCCTGCTTTACGAATTTTTCGATAACCTCATCAACCGCTCCCTGCACACCAATGATTGTTTCGATGTTCTTCTGAGCGAACAGGCCTTGTGCTCTGGGGCCCATCCCCCCGGCTATGATGCAGTTTACACCCTTTTCAGAGAGGTATTGGGGTAGAAACCCGGGTTGGTGACCTGGGTTAGGGACTTCTTCCTTGTTTAAGATTTGCCCTTCTTTGATTTCGACGAGCGTGTAGGATGAACAGCGGCCAAAATGTGCTGAGACGTATCCCTGGTCTGTAGAAATCGCAACCTTCATATTTGACTCCTTTGATTTGTTCCAGTAGTGTTTACTTCTTTTTCTCCAATTCTGTAATTCTTTTAGAGATGTTTTCCGTTTGCTGACGGAGGTACTCTGCTTGTTGTTTTAAGTATTGAAGCTCTTCTTCAGGAGATAACTGAGACATGCTTGGGCTCGAAGGGGGCATTCCTGAAGTTTGAAATGCGGGATTATATCCCATTCCGCGGCCCATGCCACCGCCCATTCCTCTTCCCATACCACCGCCCATTCCTCTTCCCATACCACCGCCCATTCCGGAACCGGGTCCGATGGGTGGGCTTCCACCCATTCCCATTCCGGAATGAGCAGGGACATTAGGCTGAGCCACTGCCTGGAGTTGACCTGATTTATACTGTTGGACAGCTTCTTGAACAGTGCCCATGACTCCAACGATGACCTCAACCCCCGCGGCCTGAAGAGTCTGGAATGCGTTGGGTCCACAGCTTCCCGTCAGCAAGACATTTGCTCCTTTGTTGGAAACAAATTGAGCGGACTGGATGCCGGCTCCACTTGTAGAGGAAATATTTGGATTTTCAGCAGCTTCAAACTTCATGGTCTCTGAATCGACGAATAAAAAATAGGCACATCTTCCAAACCTCGGGTCAACTGGACTGGAGAGTTCTGGATTTGAAGCAGAAACAACAATTTTCATTTTTTTTCTCCTTCGAGCTTTTTGATTCTTTCCTCTATAGCCGAAAGTTCATCCTCGAGCTGCTCAGCTTCTGCATTGAGGAAATTAAGTTCTTCTTCTGGAGTCAGTTCCGCAGCTCCCCATGGATCATACGGAGTCGGAAATCCCGGCATGGGAAAGCCGGGCATGGGCGCAAAAGGAATCTGTCCTTGTTCCCAGGCGGAGTTCATCTGAGGAGTTGGCCAGGTGCCGGACATCAGGTATTGGGCAGCCGGCCCTAATCCCGTCTGGCTCCTGCCTATCCAACCTGGAGAAAATCCGAATCTCATCCACCCGGGCAAACCTGTTAGCTGGTACATCCACCTGTGTCTGTTTCTCATTTTTTCTCCTTATCTTGTTTTTTTAGCTCTTCCAATCGTTTTTTAATTTGGGAAAGCTGATCTTCCAATATCTTTGCCTGGTCTTGGAGGAAGGCTTCTTCCTCTTCTTTTGCCAAAGGCTGAAAAGGTGACCAATATGGCCCTCCATACCATGGATGCCAACCACTCATCCAATAAGCCATGTAAGGCCAGGCGTGCCATCCTGCTGGTCCCATTCCAAAAGGCATTTCATTCACCTCCTTTTGTAAGATTTGGAGCTCTTTTCTATTTTTTCTGTTTGGGACTCTGGGGGACGTTTGGTGCAGGATATCCTGATTCGTAGCCCATTTCATGAGGATAATCGTAGCCTTGGGGAAACGGGTATCCGTAGGGCATGCCGTAGGAATACATATGTGGCATCATCGGAGGATAAGGATATCCCAAAAAGCGTCCAAATCCTGCTCGCCGCCATCCACCGCCTCTTCCGAGTCCCATTCCTCTTCCCATACCACCGCCCATTCCTCTTCCCATCCCGAATCCGCGACCAAATCCGAGGCCTGGGCCTGGAACCATGAACCCCGGGCCGGGATATCCTGCGCAATATCCCATGCCGCGTCCGGTCATGGGCCCAGATCCCATCGGGCCAGTTCTATCTCCTCTTGGCATCTTGTTCACCTCCTTTTTTGAAATAATTGATTTATTTGCATTTTTCACATAGTCCATAGAATTCGATATTGTGGCCAAGGACATTGAAGCTGTGTTTTTTAGCCAAAATTTCTTCCGTCTTTTTCACCAGTTCCAACTCTTCATCCACGAAATCGCTGTAATCGATGATCTTCCTGCATTTTATGCAGACAAGATGATGGTGGTGTTCTTTCTTCTTGTTTGATTTAAACTCGTACCTGTTTTGCCCATCACCTGATGGGAACCTGTTGATGAATCCTGCGCGCACCAGCAGATCAAGAGTGCGGTAGACTGTTGTCAGGCCAATCCCCGGGTACATTTTATAGAGCGAAGCATAGATTTCTTTGACACTCATGTGTTTCGATGTTCGGCTCAGGAGGTCGAGGATGACTTCCCGAGGAACTGTCCACCGGGAGACATGCGCTTGAAACCTATGACGCCATTTAAGTTGACCGGGCATAAAAACCTCGCTTAATGATAATGATAACCATATTCATTAGTAATATAAATCGAACCTTTCTTCTTGTCAAGAAA
>SOIA01000310.1 GCA_004378665.1 Candidatus Aminicenantota bacterium | reverse complement strand
GGAGCCACACAGCATGGGACTTTTGTGCTGGGAGGATACGAATACTCTGGGAACGATTATGACGCAAAATTCGGCCATGTCAAAGGTTACGATAACTGTATCGCCTGCCACGATCCCCACTCCTTGGAGGTTAGGATCGAGCGCTGCGGAACATGCCATACGGGTACAGATCCCAAAGACTTCCGTTATTACGGCTCATTTGTCGATTATGACGGCGACGGGGATATGACAGAGGGCATCTACTATGAGATCCCGGATTTCCAGGATAAACTGTACGAAGCCATTCAGGAGTACGCAAGAGATATCGGGTTTCCGATTGTCTATGACTCCCACGAACATCCTTACTGGTTCTATGACACCAATGATAACGGTGTTGCAGACGGTAATGAGGTTAGCGACACGAACGAGTACGAATCCTTTACTGGCCGGCTTCTCAAAGCCACCTACAACTACCAGTTCTCGCTCAAAGACCACGGCGCATACGCCCACGGAGGCAAATACCTCATCCAGCTCCTGTACGACTCGATAGAAGACCTGAATGAGTATCTCACTACTGATGTTGACATTGACGATTTCGAAAGGCAGGACGAAGGCCATTTCAGCGGTTCAGCAGACGCCTTTAGACACTGGGATGGCGACGGTGAAGTCGAATTTGAGTGTGCCAAATGCCACAGCTCAGAAGGCCTAGCGTACTATCTTGAGAATGATGACCATATCGCCCAGGAACTTGCCAACGGCTTTCTCTGCACTACCTGCCACACATCTCCTCCAGCGCTCAGGACCGCCAGTTCCGTCACTTTTCCCTCTGGAGTAAGCAAGAGCTTAGGCGACTCCAGCAACCTGTGCATAACCTGCCACCAGGGAAACACATACAAACAGACAGTTGATGACGGCCCATACCCCAATGATTTCCGTGATTTCAATATCCACTATTTTGCTGTCGGCGCTGTTTTGTACGGCACTGAGGTCCAGGGTGGATACGAGTTTGCCGGAAAAGTCTACACCGGACAAAAAATCTTCACCAACCACGACGGAAGGTTCGACACCTGCGTGGAATGCCATATGGGTTCAAACACACCAAGAGAAACCTATGAGCCAAGCGACCACAACGTGCACAAGCCCAATCCTGAAGACTGCGTCCTTTGCCACGGACAGGACATCTCCCAGCCCAACCCGGGTGCAGACCCGTCAAAGTTCAAGTTCAGCGGCATCCGACCCTATACAACCCCGGACTATAATGGCGATGGAAATACTAACGAATCCATCAAGGATGAGATCAAAGGATTGGAAGCAACCCTGTATCCCCTGATCCAGAACTATGCAGCCAATAACATACCTGGACCCGATAATTACATTATTTACTCCGGTCCTGCCTATCCCTACTTCTTCAAGGACAAACCCCCTTATAACGGACAAGTGGATCCTGGTGAGGCTATTTATCCCAACATGTACACCAAATTTGATTTAACTCTGATGAGAGCAGCCTACAATTACCAGTTCAGCAAGAAAGAACCCCACGGCTACATCCACAATTCACGCTACATCGCAGAACTCCTGGTGGATTCAATCGAAAGTCTCGGCGGAAACGTCGCCATTTACACCTGGCGTTAAACCGGATAACCCACAGCTGTGAAGCTGTTTAAGGGCGGCATGAAAACATGCCGCCCTTTTTTTGTTGATAATAATACATTAATTCTATATAATTAGTAATTAATAGTTTCTGAGCAACGGATTTATCCCCTCAAACATTGTTTGACACTTGATGTTCCTGATGGTATAAATTTGAGAAATTCAAGGAATAGATCACTCAAGGAGGGAGGCATTGAAACTTAAACCTTATGTCATTATTCTGATGAGCATTGCCCTGTGTGCTGTTACCTATGCACAGGACTGTGTGAGCTGCCACAAGAAAGTCACTCCAAGCATCGTCTCAGACTGGAAGCTGAGCAAGCACAGCCAGAACGATGTGGACTGCTCTATCTGCCACGGTGAAGAGCACAAAGATCCCTATGATGTGGCCAAAGTGCAAATTCCGACGCCCGACACATGCGCCGACTGCCATGAGGAAAGAGTCGAACAGTTCAAGAAAGGCAAACATGCGCCAGCCTGGGCAGTGCTGAAGGCCATGCCGACGACACACTGGCAGCCGATGGAATTAATGGAGGGGATGAAGGGCTGCGGCGGATGTCACAAGATCGGATTGAAAACAGAAGAAGAGATCAAAGAACTGAAAGAAAATGGGGCTGGATTCGGAGTCGCTTCCTGTGATGCATGCCATACGCGGCACGTGTTCTCTGTCCAGGAAGCCAGACAACCGCAGGCCTGCCAGACCTGCCACATGGGCTTTGATCATCCCCAATGGGAGATGTATTCAAGTTCCAAGCATGGCGTTCGCTATTTGTTGAAACAGAATAAGATTCTCCCGGAATCAGTCGCCGCTCCCACGTGCCAGACCTGCCATATGCAGGAAGGAAACCATGAAGTCCGTACAGCCTGGGGATTTCTTGCCGTCCGGCTGCCGATGCCCGATGATGAACAGTGGGCGGCTGACCGTGTCACGCTCCTCCAGGCTCTCGGAGTCCTCGATCCAGATGGCAATCCGACAGCGAGACTCGATGTCGTAAAAGCCGCGGATGTCGCCCGGCTCACTCAGGAAGCCTGGCAGAAAGAACGGGACAAAATGATAAAGACCTGCAACCAGTGCCATTCGGTGAATTTTGCCAAAGCGGAGTTGGAAAAAGGTGATCAGATAATCAAACAAGCTGACCACGTCATGGCAAAAGCTATCCGAATTGTTGTCGCTCTGTACAAAGACGGAGTCCTTGCCAAACCAGAAAGCTATGCGTATCCATTTCCTGACCTTCTGGCCTTCCAGGACGCACCGACTCCCATAGAGCAGAAACTGCACGTGATGTTTCTCAAGCACCGGATGAGAACCTTCCAGGGAACGTTCCATGCGAATCCTGATTACGCCTGGTGGTATGGCTGGAGTGAAATGCTGATGGACCTGGCTGAGATCAAAGAGAAGGCTGAGGAGTTGCGCCTCAAGCACGGAAAAAAATAAGGCAAGCAAGAAAAAAATACACAAAAAGACGAGTTGAATTGATCACGAGTCACTGGCGTTAAGTATAAAGCATTCAAAAACCTTAACCCATCACGATTGACTTTACTTCTGCCAGGATTATCGTGTATTCAATAGTAAAATCTGATACATCGGCAAGAATTAAATAATACGGAGTTCAAATGAAATCTCTATTCAAATCCCTCTCATCAGTTAAACTGGCTATTGTCCTGCTGATCATCATCACGGCGGCTTCAGGGCTTGGGACCCTGATTCCCCAGCTGCGGAGCCATGACGAGTATTTCGCTCGCTACGGCCAGTGGGCGAATCTGTTCCAGCGACTCCAGCTCACCAAGCTCTATCAATCATGGTGGTTCATCGCCTTGCTTCTCCTCTTTGCCTTGAACATCATTGTGTGCACTCTGGACCGTCTTTCCCCGAAATTGAAAAGGAGTTTTCGGCCGCGTGTTTCGGTTGAAGAAAAAGAGATCGCGGTATTAAAGATAAAAGAAAAACTCAAGAAACACATGAACCTGGATTCCGCAAGAGAGCTGGTGAAAAGAGAGCTCTCTACAAAACATTACCGTGTGAGAGAGACACAAGAAGAAAACAAATCTTTTCTCTACGCCCGGAAAAGAGTTCTGGGATGGTTCGGAGCCGACATTGTTCATCTTGGGATTCTCATCATAATCGCCGGGGGAATCATCAGCGGTATTGGTGGATTCAGGTGGAATCTCACCTTTTCTGAAGGTAGGATCCTCGAGATTCCCAGAGCGGATTTCAAGCTCAAGCTCGATAAATTCGAAACCGAATACTATCCGAACGGCAGCGTGAAAGACTGGAAGAGCACTCTCACAGTTCTTGAGGACGAAAAGCCGGTCTTGACCAAGATCGTCGAAGTCAACCATCCGCTCTCCTACAAAGGATATGTTTTCTACCAATCCAGCTACGGCTGGGACTGGACAAGCCCTTCCGTGGAGATCTGGGCAAAAAAAAGACAGAACCCTTCCTTCTTGAAAAAAATGGAACTGAAGATTAGAGAAAGAGTCCCGCTTGAAGGAGAAGATATAGAGGTTTCTATGCTCGAGTTTATCCCTGACTTTGTCATCGGCGATCAAGGCCAGATCACCACACGCTCACTCGAACCCAATAATCCGGCGGCGTTCATAGAAGGATGGCAGGGAGAAGAGAAAATATTTTCCGGATGGATTTTCGCCAAATTCCCGGATTTCGACCGGATTCACTCAGAAAAAGAAACTGATCTGACTTTTGAGCTCAAGGATTTCAAAGCGAGTCAGGTTTCAGTCATCCAGCTCTCAAAGGACCCGGGTGTGAACTTCATCTGGGCGGGATGCATATTCCTGATGCTCGGTCTGCTATTTGCCTTCTACTGGCCCACAAGAGAGATCAGGATGGTCATGGAAGGAATCGGGAATAAAACTGAAATCATCGCTGGCGGCATCGCATCGAAAAGCAAGGACGCCTTCCAATCCGAGTTTGCGAAAATTACAGAATCCATAAGGAGATCAAAGTGAACGAATCAACTCTGTTCCTCATAACCTTTATTCTTTATATTTTAGCAACGGTCTTTTACTTCGCATTTCTTTTCTCGAAAAAAGAAAACCCGGCAAAGACAGGCTTTAAATTCGCGTTTGCTGGACTTCTTGTTCACACGCTTGCTCTCATCTGGAGGACCGTTGAAAGCGGCCATGCTCCCTTCACCAACATGTACGAATCCCTCTCCTTCCTTGCCTGGGCATCCATTCTGGCCTACATCGTTATCGAGTGGAAGTTCAAGATTCGAAAGGCTGGCCCCTACTTCATGCTGATCGTCATCGCTTTAATGGCTCTGGCTTCATCTCCGTTGATGCCCAAAGAAGCCACTCCCCTCGTTCCGGCTCTCCAGAGCTACTGGCTATGGCTTCATGTGTCTGTCACACTCCTCGGGGAAGCCTTTTTCGCTTTTGCCTTCATCACCAGCATCCTGTATCTTGTGGCAGACGCGAAGGAGAAAAGAGGGGAGAAAACCGGTCTTTCGGCCGAAAAACTCGACTCCGTGAGCTACAGATGCATCGCCATCGGTTTTCCACTTTTTACTCTGGGTGGCATTGTTTTTGGGATGGTCTGGGCGTATAACGCCTGGGGAAGCTGGTGGAGTTGGGACCCGAAGGAAACCTGGAGCCTGATCACCTGGTTCGTGTTCGCCCTGTATCTTCACACACGAATCGTCATGGGCTGGAAGGGGCGTCGGTCTGCCTACATCGCTATTATCGGGTTTCTTGCCGCGCTTTTCACCTACTTTGGCGTGAATTATCTGCTCACAGGCCTGCACAGTTACGCATAGAAGAAAAAGATAAAATTGACAGGTAACTATAGTTTTCCTATAATCTATATCTTTTAAGTTTAAACACAACAAGTTAGATATTATCCAAATGAAATTCAAAAAGATGCTGAAATTCAAAAAGATGAATAAAAAAAAGAAGAGAAGAATTATACTCCTGGCAATTGCAGGTTTTGTTTTAATCTTTATGATTGCTTCCGTTGAACTTACATCTCACTCAAAATTCTGCGCTTCCTGTCACTACATGAAACCGTTTTATAGAAGCTGGGAGACGTCTTCTCACAAAGACGTGGAATGCAACACATGCCACTATGCTCCAGGAATAAGGTCAAAGATCAGAGCCAAGTTCGAGGGCATTCTCCAGGTCGGACGCTACTGGTCAAAACTCTACCTGAAATCCAAGCCCTGGGCCGAGATTCCTGACGAAAGCTGTCTCCGCGAAGGTTGTCATGACAAAAGACTCCTTGAAGGACAGGTCAACTTCAACAAGATTGTTTTTGACCACAAAATTCATTTCACTGACCTGAAGAGGGGCAAGCAGCTTCGGTGCACAAGCTGCCATTCCCAGATCGTTCAGGGAGAGCACATTACAGTCACGAACAGCACCTGTTTTATCTGCCATTTCAAGGAAAGCGAGCATTATCCCAAAATCAGTGAATGCACCCACTGTCACGAGCGGAGCACTCTGGTCTCAGAAGAAACATCAAAATATAACCACTCGATCGTCTTTAACAGCGGTTTCTCGTGCAACAAATGCCACACCCACACCATCATCGGAGACGGAGAAGTGCCCCGGGAAAACTGCTACAAATGCCACTGGGAGACTGACAGGCTGAATAAATACGATGAAACGGACCTCATGCATTCCACCCATATCTATTCTCACAAGATCGAATGCAACCAGTGCCAC
>SOIA01000011.1 GCA_004378665.1 Candidatus Aminicenantota bacterium | reverse complement strand
ATTTATCCGAATCTCGCATTAGCGTGTAGAGCGAGATTCCAAGGAGGTTATGATGGATCTCATGCCTACTCTGATCATAATCGGTATCATACTCGTCGTCATAATCCTGATTTCAATCCTGGTCGCCAAACAGTACAGAAAAGTCGGCCCCAATGAAGTCTTGATCATCTCTGGAGGAAGAAAAAGGACAGTCATCAAGCCGGATGGCACGAAACGCAAAATCGGCTATCGCTACCGTCCTGGTGGTGGCACTTTTGTCCTGCCTTTCCTTGAAACCGTCGACATCCTTCCGATGGAAATCATCACGCTGAATATTAAAACTCCAGAAGTGCTCACTCACGGGGGAGTTCCGATCATGGCTGAAGCCACGGCTCAGGTCAAGATCGACTCATCCGACAACTCTATTCACCTTGCGGCTGAGCAGTTTTTGGGCTTGGGAAAGGAAGGAATCAAGGATGTCTCGATGACCATTCTCGAGGGGAAGATGAGAGAGGTTATGGGCACGACGACCGTAGAGAACATCTACAGGGAAAGACAGGAATTTTCAGCCAACGTCGCAGAAGCTACCCGGAAAGCTTTTTCGCGAATGGGATTGACCATGATGTCTTTTGCTCTCAAAGACATCAGCGACACGCAGGGATACCTTGATGCCCTCGGAAAACCTGAAATCGCAGCGGCTAAACGCGACGCGACCATCGCAGAAGCAGAAACAGAAAAAGAGGCCGTGATCAAATCCTCCGAGGCTCGGAAGGAAGGGGAAGTGGCCCGTCTTGCGGCCGAAGCCCTTATCGCCAAAGCCCAGTGGGAAAACGAAGCCAAAAAGTCAGAATCACAGGTTCTGGTCAACCAGAAAAAAGCTCAATCCGACCTCTCATACGAGCTCGAGCGATCTCGCATCAACCAGGAACTCAAAAAGGAAGAAACCAAAGCAAAGCTCATCGAAAAAGAAGGATCCATAAAAATCGAAGAACTGGAGATCGCCCGAAGACAGAAAGAGCTTGAAGCCAGTGTGATCAAACCTGCGGATGCGAGGAAATACCAGTTGAAAGCCGAAGCCGAAGCCGAAGAATACCGCATCCTCACTGAGGCTAAGGGCAAATCGGAAGCCACCAAGCTGACAGGCATGGCCGAGGCAGAGACACTCAAACAGACAGGCTCTGCTGAAGCTGAATCCATGCTGAAGAAGGCCCAGGCCTGGGAGAGGTACAACGATGCCGCCCTGTTTGAATCGTACATGAAAATACTCCCTGAACTGGCCAAGTCCATCTCCGAGCCTCTCTCCAAGGTGGACAAGATCGTGATGGTGAGCGGGGACAAGGAGCTGGGAACAACAAAGTTGACTTCCCAAGTCGCTGAGGTACTGGCCCAGCTGCCCGAGGTGGTGAAGTCTTTGACCGGCGTTGACCTTAAACAATACCTAAAGGAAAAACTCACCCCTGAAGAGAAAAAAGAAGAAGATTAACCATCTCTAAAGAAGAAGGTCGACCATGATTTCAGAAAAAGCGAGTCAAATCGGCGCATCTCCAACTCTTAAGATATCCGCCAAGGCCAAGGCCATGAAGGCCGAGGGAATCGATATCGTGGACCTCAGTATCGGAGAGCCGGATTTTTTCACTCCTGACAACATCAAAAAAGCCGGTATTCAGGCGATTGAAGAAAACTTCACTAAATACACGTCCACCGAGGGTATCCCTGAACTCAAGGATGCGATCATCAAAAGGCTTAACGAGGACTTCGGGCTTTCCTATTCCAGGGATGAGATCATCGTCTCCACCGGTGCTAAAAGCTCCCTTCACCATCTTTTTCAGGCAATGATAGATGAAGGCGATGAGGTCATCATCCCGTCGCCCTACTGGGTATCCTACCCACATTCAGTCTCCCTGGCCAAAGGAAAAGCCATCATCGTCCCCACCAAAGAGGAAAACGGGTTTATCCTTACCCCAGACCAGCTCAAAGCCGCCATTTCTCCCGCGACCAAGGCTCTCATCCTGAACAACCCATGCAATCCCACTGGCGCAGCCTATAAACGGCACGAGCTTGAAGCCCTGGCAGATATTGTTCTGGAAGAGGATATCTTCGTTGTCGCTGACGAGATTTATGAAAAGTTCGTCTACGATGACTTTCAGGTTGTGAGCTTTGCCTCGTTAGGAGAGGACATAAAAAAGAAAACCATCATAATCAATGGTGTTTCTAAGGCCTATTCCATGACTGGCTGGAGAATCGGGTATGCCGCCGGTCCAGCAGAAATCATCGGTGCCATGGGCCGCATCCAGAGCCACACCACGTCCAATGCCTGCTCGATCTCTCAAAAGGCAAGCCTGGAGGCCCTCGGTGGTCCCCAGTACGAAGTCTCAAAAATGAAGTCTGAACTCCAGAGGAGGAGGAATTACGTCCTGATGAGGCTTCAAACGGTCCCGAATGTCTCCTGCTTCAAATCCCAGGGAGCCTTTTATTTGTTTCCCAACTTTTCTGCGTATTACAACAAAGAATTCAACAATGTCCAGATTCGAAACTCCTATGGAATAGCTTACTATCTTCTGAAAGAAGCCAAGGTGGCGATCATCCCAGGCGGTGCCTTTGGTGCGGATAACTACATCCGGATCTCTTACACGACCTCCATGGAAAACCTGGAAAAGGGCATGGACAGGATCATAGAGGCACTCTCAGGGCTTAAAACAGCCAAAAAGGTGAAACGCATCGCTCTCAGCAACACCATAACCCGGGAGAAAAAATCCGTGCCCGTGGACACCTCCCTATCCGTCAAGATGAAAGATGCATTGATCGCAGAAATGGAAAGCCATCTCAGCTATCAGAACTATTTTGAGTGGAATGCCAACATCAACGGTGTGATCGTGCAGCTCCGCACCAATGTCTCCCATCTCAATGATTTCTGGGTTGAAAACTGGTATCCGGCGCAGTTGGAGGCCGACCTGGAACCCCACGGCATCATTTACGCTGTGGACGGCATTCCCGGACGGGAGCCACACTCCTTCTATAACTCGGAAACAAACACAGGCATTCTCATCAACACAGACAACTACTCTCCCCTCCGGAGCCTGGCCCTGGGGATGACCATAGACGTCTCAGAAAGACTCTTCAACGTCTTCTCTGTTCGAGGGATGTCCGCCGATATCGACGGAAACAGCGTGGTTCTGGTCGGGCCGAAAGGAACAAAAAAGACAGAACTCTTTTTCTCGCTCCTTCAGGATCAAAAATTCCGTCTCCACTCCAATGATATAATTTTTGTTCGGTTTTCTGGAGGCCGAGCTCTGGCTGACTCTGTGGAAAGAAAGCTCTTCATCCCGACAAACACAGTGGAATCCTATCCCCGTTTGGCTGCTCTTTTCGACAACAGCAAATGTGAGAACGTTATCACTCGAAAGGATGATTGCCAGGATACAGAGTGTTTGAATCTCGATGACTGCCGTCTTGACCGGGGCTCACTCTACTGCTACAAAGCCTCCAAAGACGCTCATGCCCTCCTCGATCCTTACTGGATCGACGGACCCGCCAAACATGCGAAGCGTTCTTCTATACGCTGGGTATTCATTCTTCGGTATGACACCACCTCTCCTCCTGTAGTCGAGACTGAAATTGAAGATGCGCTGCGGATGCTCGAATCCGGGGAAAGCCTCGGGCTTAAACGGGACCTCACGCATTCAAAAAGCCACCCGTTCTACAATCCCCATCTCCTGCTGAGGACCCCCGAGAGGCTGGAACTCCAAAGAGAGTTTTTCGAACGGCTTCTCGAGGGCACGTCCTGCTACCTGTTCAACAGCGGAGTGGCTTCAGCGGAAGACATAAAGAAGATCGTTGCGGTCGAGAAAGAAAAAATACCCGAATAACAGGAATCATCGCAAGAAAATCATGGCCATGGAAAACAAAACCATCTACACAGAATCAGCTTATAAAAAATTTGCCGAAGAACTCCACCGTGTCTTAAAGGAACCGAACATAAAACACGTGAACCTCAAGTGGCTCGAGCCGAGAGCTAAGGCTGCAGGGATTCGAACAAAATACGGATCCTACGGATGGCGGTCAGCCATCTCCAGCCGTATCGCTCCTAAAACAGTCTATCTGGGCAGTGAAAAAGTCCGCCTTCCCCGTCCCACGGAAGACCAGAAAAGCCTGATCGCCAAGGCCCCTGATGAGCTGGAGAAGGTTCTCCATCTGCTTCGAACCCTTCCCTTTTTCCACATCCGCCGGCAGATGGGAGAGAATGACGTCTATAATCCGGTCTGCAATCTCATCGTCTCCGAAGCTGACAATACCAACTACCGCCTGGGATTCATGTGGGGACACACGATGTTCAAACTAAAAAAGCGTCCTGGCCCCGAGTTCTTCATGATCCATATTCCTGAAGAGCACCAATTGAGGCAGCAGGTGCTTGTTCTTCCAGAAGTAAACATCAACATCGCTCTCGGCACGGATTACATGGGAGAGAATAAAAAAGGATTCCTCCGACAGGCCATGTGGTCTGCGGATGAAAAAGGAATGCTCGGCCTGCACGCCGGGACCAAGATCGTGACAGTCAGAGATGCCGGCGGCAAGCTCAAAACCTACGGCGTCTTTCTCTTCGGTCTGACGGCCACCGGAAAATCCACCTGGTCCTGCCATCAGCTCGGTCTCGACTACGGCAGAGGCGAAAAAACAGAGGTGATCCAGGATGATATCGTTTTCCTGAGGAAGGATGGATCGGCTTTAGGTTCGGAGGACAATTTCTTCGTTAAAACGGACGTTGAGAAAGAATACCAGGAAGCGATGTACAATGCTTTGGTGGATAGATCCGCTCTGTTCGAAAATGTCATGATCAAATCCAACGGAGACGTCGATTTCATGGATGAAAGCCTCACGGCCAACGGAAGAGCGGTCCTTCAGCGAAAGAAACTGCGGGTGAATATCAAAGGAAAGATGGTCGATATATGCTCTAAATCGATCAACCTCCCTCCTCTACAGGAGCTTGACGGGCTAATATTCGCCTTTATCACTCGAAGGAACACGATCATGAACTTTGCCCAGGAGTTGACTCCGGAGCAGGCCGTTTTGGCCTATCTCTGGGGGGAAAGCACGCACAGTTATGCCAGCCAGCCCCTTAAAGCCGGGGAATCGGTCCGGATCGTCGGAACCGACCCCTTCATCATCGGATCCAGAGCCAAAAAGGTCAATCGATTCCACGAAATCATCATGACCCTGGTCAGCAACTTCCCTGGAAAAGTCCGATTCATACAGTACAACACCGGAGGCCTCGGAGAGATCATCGAGACACGCGAGGAAAACGGCCAAAAGAAAAAAATACAGGTCCGAAAGGTGAAACGCGTGCCCATCAATCTCATGGCGCAGATCCAGAGGGGCGATCTCCGAGGAACCAACCAGTATGAAAGAGGGATTCTGGGCACAAAGGAAATCAAAGTCTGCGAGGGCCAACGCCTCGATGAATACGATATCCACAATTTCTACTCTGAGGAGCAGATTCAGCGCTACATACAAGACCTTGTCAAGGGAAGACGGGCGTATACCGAAGAGATTGATTCAGAGGGGCTCAGGGAAGAAATTCTGTATGCCGCGGAAAGATCCTTCCGTATTGATAAAAGCGAAAAAAAAGAACAAATCTCAGTCCCCGGCCAGGCCGCTGAAGCTAAGCCGCCCACACACTGGGAATTCAAATCCCGTCCGAAGAGGGACAGGTTCTGGCGCTCAAAGTAAGGCGTCCCAACTGTTCTTCTAACTCATTACTCCAGTCCTTCTTCTATCTTCTGGGCCAAGAGATGGAGAAGAAGAATATGAATCTCCTGAATCCTGGGCGTGCTTTCAGAGGGGACGTCCAGAAGATGATCAACCAGAGAATTTAGTTTACCTCCTTCTTTTCCGGTCAGGGCAATCGTGGCCATTCCTTTTTCCCTGGCAACCTTCATGGCTTTGATCACGTTAGGGGAGTTCCCGCTCGTGGAGAGACCGAGCGCTACGTCTCCTTTCTCCGCGAAGGCTTCTATCTGACGGCTGAAGATATCATCAAAAGATGTATCATTGGCAATCGAGGTTAAGGCCGATGTGTCTGTCGTCAATGACAAGGCTCGAATCGGAGGCCTTACTTTTAAAAATTTATTCACAAGCTCAGCGGCAAAATGCTGCGCTTGGGCTGCGCTTCCCCCGTTTCCAAACACCAGAATCTTGTGACCTTCTTTAAGCCTCTCGACTGTGAGGTCGATGACTTTTTCAAAAACACCCTCTCGAGCTTTGAAAAAATCCTCTGCAATTTGTTCCCATTCTTTGATGATATTCTGATAACTCATTTTCCCTCCTCATCTATACTCAGC
>SOIA01000047.1 GCA_004378665.1 Candidatus Aminicenantota bacterium | reverse complement strand
AAAATGATGCGCAAGTTTGTGACAGCACTTTCCCATTAGCTTTTGACTTTACATATCCTCGGGCTTAAATTATTATTATAGTTACTAATGGAGGTCAGATGTTACGTGCAACAACAGTAATCTGTGTCTGTCATAAAGGAAAAGTCGCGATGGCCGGAGACGGTCAGGTTTCTATCGGAGAGACGGTGCTGAAGCAAAAAGCCAACAAAATCCGGAACCTTTTCAACGGCAAGGTGATAGCGGGTTTCGCCGGAGCCACTTCTGATGCCTTTGCCCTGTTTTCCAGGTTCGAGGCGAAGCTCGAAGAGTTTCGAGGGAACCTGTCCAGAGCCGCGATTGAATTGGCCAAGGACTGGCGGATGGATAAGGCGCTCCGCCGGCTGGAAGCCTTATTGATCGTGGCGGACAAGGATAACTCTTTCCTGATCTCGGGGACAGGAGATGTTATCGAACCGGACGATGGAATCATTTCCATCGGCTCAGGGGGGCCGTTCGCTCTGGCCGCAGCCCGGGCCTTACTCAAGCACACTAACCTGTCTGCCAGGGATATTGCCACACAGGCCCTCGAGATCAGTTCCGGCATATGCGTGTACACGAACGACCAAATCACAATAGAGGAACTCTAAATGGCGATAGTGCTTCCGGAGAGTATGAATATAAGGCTCGCGAAATCGAAAGAGACCGAGCTCACCCCTCAAGAGATTGTCCAGGAGCTGGATAAGTACATCATAGGGCAGAACGCGGCCAAGAAAGCGGTGGCCATTGCCCTGCGGAACAGATACCGCAGGCGAAAGCTTCCTCCCGAGCTTGCCGATGAAATCGCTCCCAAGAACATTCTGATGATCGGCCCCACGGGTGTCGGGAAGACCGAGATATCCCGCAGGTTGGCCAAGCTGACGTCTTCTCCCTTCTTGAAGATTGAAGCCAGCAAATTCACAGAAGTCGGGTATGTCGGCCGCGATGTCGAGTCCATGATCCGGGATCTGGTGCGGATGTCTGTGGATATGGTCAAATCGGAAAAGATCGAGGAAGTGAGAGAAAAGGCCCAGAGGAACATGGAAGAGAGGATACTGGATATGCTCCTTCCTCCTCTTCGGAGAAAAGTCGAGCCTCCTGACCCGGACGAACAGGCAAGGTTCCAGGAGACGAGGGAAAAATTAAGAAAGCAGCTTAGAGAGGGTGTCCTGGATGACAGGGTGATCGAGATCGATGTGAAAGAGAAGATGGCTTCTCCCCTGGAGATTTTTTCCAACAGCGGTATGGAGGAGATCGGAATCCACATCCAGGAGATCATTCCTGGGTTAATGGGAGGAAAAGCCAAAAAAAGAAAGGTTAAATTAAATGAAGCCCGCGAGTATTTATTGGATGACGAGCAGCAAAGATTGATCGATATGGACCAGGTTTCACGACTGGCCGTGGAACGGGTCGAGCACTCTGGAATAATTTTTCTGGATGAGGTAGATAAAATCGCTGGCCGGGAGGTGGGCCGGGGACCGGAAGTCAGCCGGGAAGGGGTTCAGAGAGACCTTCTTCCGATAATTGAAGGCACTACTGTCAACACGCGCTACGGGCTGGTGAAAACAGACCACATCCTGTTCATCGGCGCAGGAGCCTTCCACGTCGCCAAACCCGCAGACCTCATCCCCGAACTCCAGGGAAGATTTCCCATCCGCGTGGAGCTCACATCTCTTGATAAAGCAGATTTCATCAAAATTTTGACCGAGCCGGAAAACGCTCTCCTCAAGCAGTACAGAGCTCTGCTGGAGACTGAAGGCATCCAGGTGGAATACACTGAAGATGCCGTTGATGAGATCGCTGAAATCGCAGAGAAAGTCAACGAGGATGCGGAGAATATCGGAGCCCGCAGGCTTCATACGGTCATGGAAAAGGTGATGGAAGAAATATCTTTCAAAGCCCCGAACATAAAAAAGAAAAAGATTCCGATCGACAGGAAATATGTCCATAAGCAGCTCGAAGAGATACTGGAAGACGAGGATTTGAGCCGCTTCATTCTTTAATGAAGAAATTTTTCCCATTCCTGATTTTCGTGTTCATCCTGATCACGTTTCCGTCCTGCGGAAAAAAAGGTCCCATTCTGCCTCCTCTCCCTAAGGTGGTTCAAGAATTCGAGGTGTTCGAGATAAGTCAAAGAGGGAGAAAGCTGCTCCTGGAATGGGAGAACCCGGCAGCTTATACGGATGGAAGCCCTTTGCCCGCAACCTCCGAAGTCGAGATCTGGCTCTTCAAATTAGAGGGTGAGGGAGCGGAGAATAAAACACCGAAACCGGAGGAGTTTGAAAAAGGGGCCAGGCTTTTGGCTTCGATAAAGCAGGAAGAGTCTTCCGCATTTCAAACCAGGGCCGAAGAGGGGACGGTCAGATTCCTGTATCCTTACGAATTGACTCAAAATGATTTTCAAGCCAGAAGTCTGGTGTTTGGTTTGAGGATGAAAACGAAGAGAAAAAAGGAGTCGGAGTTTTCATCTTTGCTGAGTGTTAAACCCCGGATCCTGTCCTTTCCCCCACGAGCGGTGAAGACACAGGTTTTCCAGGACCGCATCGAAGTCAGGTGGGCCGCGGCAGAAAAGAACGTCGATGACTCGTCTCCTGCTCTCTTTATAGGATTCAATGTTTATAGGGCAGAAGGAGATGCGCCGCCGCGCCGTCTGAATGCCCGGCCTGTCAAAAACCGGAAATATGATGATAAAGAATATCTGATCGGAAAAACTTACCGGTATTTCATCCGGGCCTCCGCTACCGAGTCTTCTCCTTACATGGAGAGCGATGATTCCGAGGTCATTGAGGTCAGTCCCGAAGACACCTTTCCGCCTGCGGCACCCTCCGGATTGATATCCATAGTGGCCGGGGATTTTATCTCTTTGACGTGGGATGAGAATCGCGAAGAGGATTTGGCCGGCTACAGAGTGTGGCGGAAGACGGAAGGAGAAGACGAATTCAAGCTTTTAACTCCAGAGCCTATCCGCGCGAACGCGTTCAACGATGCATCCGTTGAAGCGAATAAGAGATACCACTATGCAGTTACCGCTCAGGATGGATCGGGGAATGAAAGCCGGAAATCCAAGAGCGTATCCGAAATTATGAAGGAAGGGTTTGAATGAAGATCTACCGATTCAAGCATAAGGGGAAAATTAACCACGGGGTTTTGAAGGAAGAAAACCTTCATCCTGTGGAAGGTTCGATATTCCGGAAATTCCGGGTGAGCAAAGGAAAGATTCCCATCAGCGAAGTGATCCTTCTCCCACCTGTTGCGCCTTCCAAGATTGTTGCGGTCGGAGCCAATTACAAGAATCACGTGAGGGAAATGGGTCGGCAGATTCCGGAAGAACCCCTGATTTTCCTCAAGCCTCCCTCCTCGGTCGTGGGGCCGAACGACATCATCATCTATCCGAAAATGTCCAAAAGAGTGGACTACGAGGGAGAGCTGGCTTTAGTCATAAAGAAAAAAACGTGCCTTCTCAAGGATGGGGATAATGTGGAGGATTGCATTCTGGGCTACACCTGTTTCAACGATGTGACGGCTCGAGACCTCCAGTTGAAAGACGGCCAGTTCACCCGGGCCAAATCTTTCGATACGTTTGCCTCTGTGGGGCCCTGTATCGCCACTGATGTCCAGCCGGACAGTCTTAGGCTGAAGACTTTCCTCAACGGGAAATTAAAGCAATCGTCCAGCATGAAAAACTTGATTTTTCCAGTGCCCTTCCTGGTGAAATTCATCTCCCGTATCATGACGCTCGAGCCTGGAGATATCATCACGACCGGAACTCCGGCTGGGGTCGGCCCGATGTCTCCCGGTGACAGGGTGGATGTCCAGATAGAGGGGATCGGGACTCTCTCCAACACAGTCATGAAAATCAAGAGTTAACTCTAACAGCCCTCGCAATGACATGATTCAAGTGTAACTAAACCATTGCACATAAGGGAGGCTTGATTCCAGGGCTCCCAAAAATTGGACTTTTCTTGTCTATGAGACTTCACTAAAATAAACGAGAGTGATATAACATACAGGGATGGAGAGATGAGCGGAGGTCATTTTTTGCTTTCAGCCTCTCTCACATCAAGCATATTATTTTTGGAGGTCTGAATGAAAATATTCTTGGATACAGCCAATCTTGAACAAATCAAGGAAGCTGCGAGCTGGGGATTACTGGACGGAGTGACGACCAACCCGACACTGGTTTCCAAGGAGAACATGAAGTTCGAGGATCTGATCAAGAAGATTTGCAGTGTTGTCCCGGGTCCTGTGAGCGTGGAGTGTGTCTCCACCAAGGCTAAAGATCTTATAGAAGAAGGGAGAGGCCTGGCCAAGCTGGCGGACAATGTCGCTGTGAAGATTCCGATCTGCGTCGAGGGACTGAAAGCGACAAAAGTGTTGTCCGGCGAGGGGATCAAAATCAACACCACTCTGATATTTTCGTCCAACCAGGCACTCCTCGCCGCTAAAGCCGGGACAGCGTTTGTCAGTCCATTCATCGGCCGGCTCGATGACATCTCCCACGAGGGAATGAATCTGGTCGATGAGATCGTCGCCATTTTCAACAATTATGGTTTCGAGACAGAGATTATCGTGGCCAGCATCCGCCACCCACTCCATGTCGTGGAGGCGGCTCTGACTGGAGCGGACATTGCCACCATCCCCTTCTCGGTGCTGGATAAAATGGTGAAGCATCCTTTGACCGACATCGGGATGGAAAAATTCCTGAAGGATTGGAGCAAAGTCAAGCGCTGAATCATCATGCGAGCGAGAAAACGATGACTATCGAAAAAAAGTTAGAAGAGCTCAAAAAAAAGACACAATCGGCCGATCTGGGCGGAGGAAAAGACAGGATAGATAAGCAGCACCGGGCCGGGAAACTGACCGCTCTGGAAAGGATCAAGCTCCTTGTGGATGAAGGCTCTTTCCAGGAAATGGACAAACTTGTGGTGCACCAGAGCCATGATTTCGGGATGGAAAAAAAGAGGATCTACGGAGATGGTGTTGTCACAGGACACGGAACGATCGATGGTCGGACTGTTTTCATTTTTGCTCAGGATTTTACGGTGTTCGGAGGCTCGTTGAGCGGCGCGAATGCGGCCAAGATCGTCAAAATCATGGACTTGGCCATGAAGAACGGCGTACCGATGATTGGCCTCAACGATTCAGGAGGGGCCCGGATACAGGAAGGAGTGGCCAGCCTGGGAGGCTATGCAGATATCTTCCTGAGGAATGTTCTGGCTTCCGGAGTCATTCCCCAGATATCCGCAGTCATAGGTCCGTGTGCCGGCGGGGCTGTCTATTCACCAGCCATCACCGATTTCATCATCATGACGAAAGATATCAGCCGGATGTTCATCACGGGACCGGATGTGATTAAGGCCGTGACTCATGAAAAGGTGACCATGGAGGAGCTGGGAGGGGCAGAGACTCACAACACCGTGAGCGGCGTGGCGCATTTTGCGGCCGAGGACGAAAAGCACACCATGGAATTGATCCGCGAGCTTCTCTCTTTTATCCCTGATAACAACCTGGACGACCCGCCCTTCAAGGAGACAGCGGACCCTTCGGACAGAGTGAGCGATAAGCTCAACTTTATGGTGCCCGACGACCCGAACCTGCCGTATGATATTCGAAAAATCATCAAAGAGATCCTGGATGATAATTATTTCTTCGAGGTCCAGGAGCATTATGCGAAAAATATCGTGATCGGCTTCGGCCGAATTGGCGGAAAGTCAGTAGCGATCGTGGCCAATCAACCCGATGTTCTAGCCGGAGCCCTGGATATCAATGCTTCGGATAAAGGGGCCCGGTTCGTCCGTTTTTGTGACGCCTTCAACATCCCACTCATCACGTTTGAGGACGTCCCCGGGTTTTTGCCGGGTGTAGCTCAGGAACACGGCGGAATCATTCGTCACGGGGCCAAGCTCCTGTACGCGTTTGCCGAAGCGACCGTACCGAAAATCACGATCATCACTCGAAAGGCCTACGGAGGGGCGTACTGTGTTATGGCCTCCAAACATATCAGAGCAGATATCAATTTTGCCTACCCGGGGGCGGAGATCGCTGTGATGGGTTCGGAAGGAGCGGTCGAGATTCTCTACAAGCGCGAGCTGGATAAAAAGGAAGGGGCGAAACAGAGGGAAGCAAAGGTGGATGAGTTCCGACGAAAATTCGCCAACCCGTATATTGCTTGCGAGAAAGGCTATCTCGATGAGATTATAGAGCCGAAATTCACGAGGCCCAAGATCATCGCGGCTTTGCAGATGCTGGAGAACAAGCGGGATAGCAATCCTCCGAAAAAGCACGGAAATATCCCTTTATAGAGAAGTTCCTGTGCCAT
>SOIA01000183.1 GCA_004378665.1 Candidatus Aminicenantota bacterium | reverse complement strand
AGGAGTAAGTTATGAGTTTAGTCACGGCAGAGAACTTGACCAAAGTTTACGGAATGGGGGAAATCGAAGTCGAGGCTTTAAAATCCGTGAGCTTCAGGATAGAGCCTGCTTCCTTCATTTCTTTTATAGGTCCCTCCGGCAGCGGAAAAACCACTTTGCTCAATCTTATTGGATGTCTGGACAAGCCGACTTCAGGAATATTGAAAGTGGCTGACGTCAATACATCCGATTTAACCCGTAAAAAAGCTGCAGCATTTAGAGGAAATAATCTTGGATTCATCTTCCAGGATTTTAACCTGATTCCCGTCCTAACAGTTTATGAAAATGTCGAATATCCACTTTTAATCGTAAAGAATGTGCCTGCAGAGGAAAGAAAAAACCGGGTCATTTCGCTCTTGAAAACTGTCGGGATGATAGACCAAAAGAATAAATATCCTGATCAGATTTCTGGAGGGCAAAAACAAAGAGTGGCCGTGGCCCGAGCCCTGGTGACGAACCCAAGGCTTGTGCTGGCAGATGAACCGACTGCAAATTTAGACAGCAAAACCGCATTTATGGTTATTGATATTATGCGACAGATGAAGGAAGAATTTGGAGTGACCTTCATCTTTTCCACCCATGACCCAAAGATTGTCAGCGAAGTGGAGGCGGTCTATACACTCCAAGATGGGATGCTTATCAGCCGGTCCCAGGAAGAGGGAGGCCGGCATGCTTAAACTTTTTAAAATTGCTGTGAGGAATTTATCGAGATACAAGAGAAGAACTCTCCTGACGTCCTCTCTTATTGCGATAGGTGTTATGTTTGTGTTGGTTTTTATTGCCGCCTCCGGATCGTTTAAATATATTATGATCGGCCAGATCACAGATTCCATGCTCGGCCATCTCCAGGTCCACAAAAGAGGCTATGTGGCCTCCATTGACAGCCTGCCTTTAACATTGAACCTCAGCGCAAAAGCAGAAGAAAAACTTGAAAAAACTATGGAAGAAATTCCCGAGATTGAAGCTTATTCACCCAGGATAAAATTCGGGGGCATGTTCAGCAATTTCATCGAGACGACCAATATCAGAGTGAACGGGGTCGATCCTGAAAAAGAGATCGCCACAGTCCCGCTTTTTCTATCCAGGATAAAACAGGGCGAGAAATCCATAAAAGAAGGAGATATCTTGATTCCCGAGCTGCTGGCCAACGGGATGAAAACCAAGGTGGGTGATACTGTTGTGGTGATCGCGACCAACCGGGATGGTTCGGTCAACGGCAAAAAGTTTGTGGTCGGAGGCATAATCGAGAGCGTGACCGGGCCTGGAGGTCGAGACGGCTACATGCACATCAAAGACGCGATGGAAGTTTTGCGCCTGGAAGAAAGAGAGATCAGCGAGGTGGCCGTAAGACTCAAAGATTTTAACAAGCTGAATGCCGTCAGCAACAGATTAGACGAGATGCTGTCATCAGAGCTCAACAAGGAGGGGAAACCGATCTTTGATGTCCGCACATGGGAGAAACTCTCCCCTTTCTACAATGTCGCCCGCATGATCGATATCATGACATTTTTCATCAAACTCATGCTTATCGCCATCGTCCTGGTCAGCATCATGAATGTCATGATCATGGCTGTGTTTGAACGAATCAGGGAAATCGGGACCCTCTCTGCCATCGGCACCATGCCGAAGAAAATCCTCTCCCTGTTCTTGATCGAGGGGTTCTCCCTGGGTGTTTTTGGTGCTGTTGTGGGAAATATCCTGGCCGTTGTTATTGTACTTTTGATTAACCTTGTAAAAATCACCTTCAATTTCGGAAGACAGTCAGGTCTTGTTCTCTCGCCCAGCTTAAATACAGGCGATATCCTTTGGATTTCAGCCATAGTGATCGTTGTGTCGGTTGCGGCCGCGCTTCAGCCGGCTTTTAAAGCGTCAAGGATGGAGCCGGTTGAGGCCCTCAGACATGTATAA
>SOIA01000299.1 GCA_004378665.1 Candidatus Aminicenantota bacterium | reverse complement strand
AAAACGGAAATGATCACTTTTGATGAATTTAAAAAAATGGACCTCAGGGTCGGTGAAATACTCAAGGCAGAGAAAGTGGAAGGAACTGACAAACTGGTGAAAATGGAAGTCGACATCGGAACCGAAAAAAGGACGATGGTGGCGGGCGTGGCGGATGTTTACGCCCCGGAAGAACTCGAAGGCAAAAAAGTCATCGTGATCGTGAACCTGAAGCCCGCTGTTATCAGGGGAATCGAGTCTCAAGGAATGCTCTTGGCCGCTGAAATCGAAGGCAAAGCGATCATCCCCTCTTTCGACACGGATGTTCCCACCGGAGCCAAAGTCCGCTAGGCCTTTGGGGTCGCGTCTCGACAAGAGACAGCCGAAGGAGGACAAAAATGAAAAAAATGGAGAGAAGAGAATTTCTCAACACGGTTCTCTGGGGGGCTGCTGGCTCGAGCCTCATCCTTCCCTCGGTAAATCTCAAGAAACTTCCGAAATCATCTGATAAGCCGCAGGAAGAGACATCTGTTCTCGCTCAGGTTCTGGGGACTGCCCAGGATGGGGGGATCCCTCAAATTGGCTGCTACTGCAGGAACTGCCTTCGGGCACGGAAAGATGCCCGGTTCACCCGACTTGTGTCATCGATCGCTCTGATTGACTTGATAGAGAAAAAATATTTCATCCTGGATGCCACACCTGATATCAGACTTCAATCAGATAAGGCCCTGGCCCGACTGGGCATTGACAAGAGAGGGAGAAAAAACGCTCCTGATGCGATCCTGTTGACGCATGCTCACATCGGACATTACACCGGTTTGATGTTTTTCGGCTATGAGGGGATGTCGACTCAAAACCTTCCCGTGCACTGCACTTCTCGGATGGGACGCTTTTTATCCGACAACGGACCCTGGAGCCAGCTTGTCAGCCTCGAAAACATATCTCTCCGCACTCTTCATCCTGGAAAAGAACTGTCTCTCACATCACGCATCTCTCTGACTCCGTTACTGGTTCCTCATCGGAATGAATACTCTGACACAATCGGGTTCAGAATCTCTGGAGAGAAAAAAAAGCTTCTGTATATCCCGGACATCCAGAGCTGGAAGGCCTGGAACCGCTCGATAGTCGAGGAAGCCGAAAAAGTGGATATCGCGCTCCTGGACGGGACTTTTTACAATCCCGAGGAGCTTCCGGGGCGGGACCTGTCCAAGATCGGGCACCCGCTCATCCAAACCAGCCTTAAGACGCTGGGAAAGGTGGCACAAAAAGGACAGACGCAAATCTGCTTCACACATTTGAACCATACCAATCTTGCTCTTGATCCCGAAGGAGAAGCCAGGAAAGAGATCACGAATAGGGGTTTTAGACTGGCTTCTGATGGAGAGGAATTTTCTCTCTAAGATTTCGAGTCTTCTTCGAGATATTTGTCCAGTCTTGATCGAGGTACAGCGCCTTCTCTCAGGATCTCAAGTCTTGAGGAGCTGAGATCCACCACAGTCGAAGGTTGAATCCCCTCGGTTTTTCCGCCGTCTACAATGAGGTCGACCTTCCCAGAGAAAACATCCCAGACCCTCAGCGGGTCTTCGATCTCTTTTTCTCCCGAGATATTGGCGCTCGTGGCTGTTATCGGAAAATCGGTCTCAGCGATCAAGTCTTGAAGCCACGAAACACCCGGCAATCGGATTCCCACGGAATCTCCGGGCCCGAGCATTTCCCTGGGCAGCGCAGAGGACGCTTTCAAGACCACGGTGAGAGGCCCGGGCCAGAACTGCTCTGTCAATTTCCAGAACAGTGAAGGGATCTCCTTCGCAAGACTCCGGACCATGTCCCTATCAGAAACCAGCACGGACAAGGGCTTAGATGGCTGTCTCTTCTTCAGTCGGTAGATTCTCTGAACGGCCTTTTGTGAAAAGCAGTTCACTCCCAGGCCGTAAAAAGTATCTGTCGGATAGGCGATGACACCTCCTTTCCGCA
>SOIA01000333.1 GCA_004378665.1 Candidatus Aminicenantota bacterium | reverse complement strand
GTAAATGCCGTGAGTCTCCATTTTTCAGATTTTTAAAAGTGAGGAACGCATGTATACTAAACCCCATGGAATGACCGATGTACTCGATACCCTTGAAGACGGCATATATGTTATCAACAACGATTACATCGTCGAATTCATGAACAAAGCGATGGTCAAAGTATTCGGAAACGGTACAGGGAAAAAATGCCATCAGGTGATTAACAGGAGCGATGAAATCTGTCCCTGGTGCAGGGCCGACGACGTGTTTGAAAAGGGTGAAACCTCACATGAGGAGGTCCACCTGGCAGCTATAGGAAGGACCTATGATCTGCTGGAGCTTCCGCTTAGAAACAAGGACGGTTCGATATCCAAACTCAGTATATATCGTGACATTACCTCGATCAAAGATCAGGAAAAGAGGCTGAGGGCATCGGAGCGAAACTACCGGAGGCTGTTTGAAAACGTTGCAACAGGAGTGTACGTAAGCAGCAAAAAAGGTAGATTCCTGAATGCAAATCAGGCGCTTCTGGATATGCTGGGTTATGAGGACAAGGCGGAATTTCTCGGTATCGATATAGAGCAGGACCTGTACGTAAAGCCGGAAGACAGGAAAAAATTCCAGGAGATGATAGAGCGTCACGGCAGCGTAATAGACTACGAAGTGGATTTCAAGCGCAAGAACGGCACACCAATTTCGGTTCTTCTTACCGCCCATATTCGAATGAGCCAGACGGGAAACATCCTGGGCTACGAGGGAGTTTGTGTTGATCAGTCCCAACGGAAGCAGATGGAAAAAAAGTTGAGGGAAGCCTACGATTTTATGGACAATACCATCCAGAGCTCACCCAACGCCATCATGTGTACGGATATGCAGGGAAATATCATCATGTGGAATCACGGGGCCGAGGAAACACTCGGCTATAAAGCTTCGGATGTTATCGGAAAAATGAACGTTGTGGGAAACCTCTACACCGCCAGTATGGCCAAGAAGGTGATGAAAATGATGAGAAGCGACCAATACGGCGGCAAGGGTAAGCTGCGATCCTGCCCCATGACATTCAAGCGTAATGACGGTCGGGAGGTGGAGGGTAACCTTTCCGCCAGTATCATCTATGACGACAAGGGAAACGAGATAGCATCCGTTGGCTTTTTTGTGGATCTCGGTGAAATGCTGGAAATGAACAGGAAACTGAGACAGACCCAAGAGCAGTTGCTGCAGTCTGAAAAGCTTGCAGCCATGGGACGCCTGACATCACAGATTGCACACGAACTGAACAATCCGCTTTACGGAATAATGAACACACTGGAGCTGATGAAGACGGAAATTTCGCCCAATAATAAGCGAAGAAAACTGCTGGACATGTCGCTTTCCGAGACGGAGCGACTGTCCGACATGCTTCGAAAGATGCTCTCCTTTTCAAAACCAGACCAGGAGCAGCGATCCCCGGTAAATCTGAATACAATCCTGGACGAGATTCTTCTTCTTCATAAGAAGCAGTTTTGGGAAAACACAATAAAGATAAAAGCCACATTCGATGAAGCGTTGGATCTGGTATATGCTTCAAAAAACCAGCTTCGCCAGGTTTTCCTGAATATGATCTCAAATGCTAAAGATGCAATGCCAGATGGCGGCACCCTGACGGTTACAACCGCCAGAGATACTGATCATGTCAGGGTACTCATCTCCGATACCGGATGCGGCATAAAGGAAAAGCATCTTGATATAATTTTTGAAACATTTTTTACAACAAAAACCGATAGTGTAAAAGGGGTGGGGCTGGGCCTTTCCGTATGCTACGGGTTCATCAAGGATCATGGCGGAGACATACTTGTGGAAAGTGAACCGGGCGAAGGCACCACCTTTACCATTATCCTGCCGGTTTACAAGGGGACTCCAGACTGAGAGATAACAATATTTCTTCACAGCCAGCCCTTTAACGAGGAAGGCGGACCGGCGGAGTAACGATGAAAGGGAA
>SOIA01000137.1 GCA_004378665.1 Candidatus Aminicenantota bacterium | reverse complement strand
TCAAGTCTAACCTGAGTTTATTGGTGTACAGCATCAGGAATTCATTGTTGACCGCCGTCCCTGATCCCTGAGATTCGAAATATCCAAAGATATCTACCATTTCCTGGGCAGGTAGAGAAGATACAGTCAAAAATAGAAATATTAATACAATAGCTCCTTTTTTCATTTTTTCAATTCCCTTTCCGTGAACATCTTATCGTCCAGAGGAACGTTGAATTTGACTTCCAAAAGCTCCATTTCCGTCTGAGTGTTGTCATTGACATTGTGCATCACCATCTTCATCGCGGTCGGGATACCATCGATGACCTGAATATTACTCTGCACTAATCTTTTGAAATGATAGGTGGGGTCGTCCTCATCATAGTAATCGATCACTATGGGCACGAAATTCTCCTTGATCACCCAGAGGATCATCCGCGAATAGGAAACATCGCTGTCCGGCTTTCGGGTGAGTTCCAGCGTGTAGCAGTCGTATCCCTCCATCTTCTCATCTCTAAGCCTTTTCGAAGTGAAATCCTCGATAAAAGCATCGCCGCTCCCCATATCCTCGTAAGAAAAATCGCTTCCCTGCATTTTCTGTTTCTTGGCATGAGTGGCCAGCTTCCGGACCCGCTGTGTCCGCGGAAAGAACATCCAGATATCATCCGCATTATTCAGCATCAAAATCGCCTGTCCTTTGACACGGGAGGGCTCTAAGTAGCGCACAAGGTTTTTCTCTCCTTTATTTTTGCTCCATGACTCAGAAACAAAAGTGCGTTTCTGACCCGAGGAGGTCGTGATCGTCATCTTCGATTTCCCATAACTCGTATCGACGTTGAACAGGTCATTGACTTTCTGAATGATCTCTTCACCCGTCAGCTCCTGACCGAACAAACCCGGAGCGACAAGCAATACGATCAATCCTAAAAGCATTGTTTTTTTTATCAAAATTCCTCCATAGATTCTACTGGCTCATTGACTGACCAATCGGTCATAATTAGGTACAGAAAAATGAACATTTAATCTCCTTTTTTGAGTCCATCGATTATGATTTTCGTTGAAAGTTCAGTGGCTTCTTTATAATCAAATGCAGAACGATCTAATATCCACTGAATAAATAGCCCTTCTAGCGAGCCTATTAGGATGGAAGCGGCAATCTTCGTATCAACCGAAGGTGTTTTATCTTTTGTTATACAATCCTCCAGCAGGGATTTGACTATTTTTCGATTTTCGTCATAAATTTTCGCAAGATTTAGTGCAGTGGCCTCTCGATTATCTCTGATACTTTCCGCCCAAAAATCAAGCACTATGGTTACATATTCCAGATAATCGCCTTCGAATATTTCCGCCCATGCAGAAGAATAGGCGAGTAATTTTTCCAGGGGATCTGAGATACGATACAATCGCTTGGAAATAACGCCATCAACCTTTTCTAGAAAAAAATGGAATGACGCTGCAAAGATTTCGTTTTTACTACGATAATATTCGTAGATGGTACCCTTTCCAATGTCTGCAGCCTCGGCGATATCAGATATTTTAGTATTATGTAAACCTTTTTTTGCAAATACTCGGATCGATGCTTCCAAAATTTTTATTTTTTTTTCTTTTTTATCGATTTTTTTCGGCATTGTCTTATCCTTAATTGACTGACCGTTCGGTCATAATATACAAAATAAAAATAAAATTTTCAAGTTTTTTGTCGCTGTTGTCCTAGATGAATTCAATCAAAAGATTAGATTGGAATTTTAAAGAGAGGCCCCGAGTTGATGCGTCTTACCAGTTTTCCTAAGCCATATTTGCTTCTCTAGTAGATTTCCGGGCCGTTCCCGCGAGTTTTACGGTCTCTTCTGATTAAGTCAATCGGTTTTTTGCTTTAAAGTAAATCCAGGATTAAATTGGATATGGTAAGATTTTGTAATATTGCTTTATTCGTTCCAGTTCCAACGGCCTCTGCCATAGCCCCTAATGTACCATTTGCCCAATCCAGCGCCGCAGGGCCCCCTGCCGTATCTGAATCGAGGGGAATAGCGGTAATTGTTAGGGCCTGATAAGCGGCCGGCACCCAGCCTGAGATTCCCCCGATTCATGCCGTAACCTCTCGAGATGCCTCTTCCGTAACCATAATAACCGCGGCCCAACCTGCCAGCATCTCTCCCTGCGTAGTTTCTTCCCATCCTGGAACCGTAGCTGTAGCGTCCGTATCCGTAAGTACTACCGCTGAACCTCCCGAATCCGCGTCCAAAATTTCCTCTGCCAAAACCGCCCCTGCCATAGAAGTTCATATCATCGGCGTAATAAGACTCAAGTAAAGCCTTTTGGTCTTTGGTCAATAAGTCCCTGATCTTTTTTTCGTGTAAAATCTCTTTATTTCGAATATCATTTTCGAGTTTATAAATAATATCCCATTTTTTTTCTATTTTAGTCAGATCAGGATTTCTCTGTACCTCGAGTTCCTCAAGCTCCATATAATTGGATCTGAGCATGGAAATCAGGGGAGAGAGCTCTTTCTCGAGTTCAAGCTCAAGTTTGTCGATCTTCTCCATCTGCTCCCGTGTTAGATTCAGGTCATAATAATCATCTTCGATTCCGGGATCATTTCTGTAATATCTTTGCGCATAAAGTTCCTGAGAAATGAAAAGAAATGAAATAAAAATCATACCGAATATGAGGGCCCTTTTGTTCATGATTTTTCCTCCTTTTCTATTTATATGAATACTGCTGTATATCCTTTTTAATATTTTATTTATTTGCATTTTTCGCATATGCCTAAAAACTCAATGTTGTGATCTTGAATAATAAAATTATATTTTTTCGCCAGTCTTTCTTCTGTCTTTTTTACGAGGCCTAATTCCTCATCCAAGAATTCACTGTAATTGATGATTTTGCCACAATTTGTACAAATAAGGTGGTGGTGATGCTCATCTTTTTCCTTCGATTTGAACTCGTACCGGCTTTGCCCATCACCAATGGCAAGTTTGGTGACAATGCCCATTCGGGCCAGCAGGTCAAGTGTACGGTAGACAGTGCTCAGTCCGATACCTGGATAAGATCCGTGGAGGGAAGCATAAATTTCTTTAGCACTCATGTGTTTTGATGATTTGCTCAAAAACTCCAGTATGGCCTCCCGGGGCGCTGTCAATCGGGAGGCATAGCCTTCAAATCTGTGTTTCAATTTGCGAGGCCCCGACATTTTATTTTTCCTTATTGACATTGATAATCATTCCCATTTAATATATAGCTTTAGCTTCACTTGTTGTCAAGGAGAACTTTGATTTGAACAAAAAAACGAACTTCTTATATGAGGAGGAATTATGACGAACACATCGGAAAAAATTGACGGAAAGAAGTTTATGTGGGATAAGGGATATTATTCTACCGAGGCTGAAGCTAAAGAAAAAATGGATGAATATGAAAAAGACGGGTTTGAAACACGGCTTGTTAAGGAAGAAGGCAAATTTCTGGTCTATACCCGGAGGATAGTGACAGAAATAGTATTAGAAGAAGGAGGTCAACCATTATGAAAGGGTCCGTACTTATTATAGGTGCCGGTCCTGCAGGAATGCGGGCAAGCGCTGAACTGTTAAATCAGGGTTTTAAAGTCATTCTTGTTGAGGAAAAACCTACAATTGGTGGCAAGATGGCACAAATTGATAAAATGTTTCCTTCGAATGAATGTTCTACGTGCACAATACTGCCACGCATGCTGGAACTGACTAGTGATCCCAACATGACAATCGTTGCTTTTGCAGAAGTTAAAAGTATTGATGGAAAAGCAGGGGATTTCAAGGTCAAAGTTGTCAAAAATCCGAGATATGTTGATCCGATGAAGTGCACTGCGTGCACTGACTGTTTTCCTGTCTGTCCTGTTGGAGAAGTTCCGATGGAATTCAACTTTGGCAGGGGCGCCTCCAAGGCTATTTATTTTTATTCGCCTTTTCCGCCGAGAAAGGCTTTGATTGATCCTGAAAAATGCACTTATATTCTTGAAGGTAAGTGCGGCGATAAAGAAACCCCGCCATGTGTTGAAGCATGTAAGCCGGAAGCCATTGTGTTTGACCAGAAACCCGTGGAGGCAGAATTCAACGTGGGCGCAGTTATTTTGGCCACAGGCATGGATGAGATGAAAACAAAATCATTGGAAACGTTTGGATACGGTCAGTTTCCAAATATACTCACTGCGCTCGAGTATGAACGTCTGCTTTCAGGCCTTGGCCCGACAGGCGGTGTTATAAAACGAGACGACAAAAAAGAGCCGCAGTCTGTTGCGTGGTATGTGCTGAGTAATCCTTCGCCCGTTGGTTTTATGACTGCTGTGGCAGAGGCGATGGGCACAATTGAGAGGAATCCTCATGCTTCTGTTTCTGTTTTTTATGAAGATATGAATCTGGTAAGAGACGATTATGACGATTTTTACAAAAAGGCCAAAGAGTCCAAAATAAACTTCATTAAGACAGACTGTATATCCGTTGCTGAAGGAAAAGACGGGAACGTTGATATTTCCTATGATAAGGAATCTTTCAATGCAGAAATGTTGGTTCTTGTCCCGCCTTATGCGGCTAATGAAAGTACACTCAAACTTGCAGAAAAGATAGGTTTGGAACTGGACGAATGGGGATTTTTTAGTAAAAAAACAGAGGATTTCCATCCCATTCATACATCCAAAGAAGGAATTTTTGTATGCGGAAGCGCACAGGAGCCCAAAGGAGTGGATGATGCAATAGTCCAGGCGTGTTCTGCGGCATCACATGCAGCTGCATTATTAGCTTCGTCCCGGGGCAAGGAATTAGTGGCTCCACCGGAAAAAGATATCTTACCCGTAAAGCCGGAAGATGAACCAGAGACCCTCGCAGTCATATGCCGCTGCGGAATAAATATAGCAGGATTTCTCGATATGGAAGAAGTTATTGAATATACAAAATCGCTGCCTCATGTGAAACACGTGGAATTGACTCCTTTCGGCTGCGATGGTGTAGCAATAAGGGAACTTTTAAAGACAAAAAAGTTTAACCGGCTTGTCATAGGCGCGTGCTCGCCAAAAACCCATGAAGACCTTTTCTTTCTTCACACAGAAATGGGAGGACTTAATCGTTATCTTATGGAAATTGTAAACTTACGCAACCAATGCACATGGGTGCATTCAACAGACAAACAAAAAGCCACAGAGAAAGCAAAAACACTCATGAGAATGGGAGTAAACCGCGCCACATTGCTTGAATCTTTAGATGATATCCACGTGTCGGTGACACCGGCCTGCCTTGTTATAGGTGGAACTCCGAGTGGCATTGCCTGCGCCTTAAAACTTGGACAAGCCGGCCTCGATGTTTATCTGGTTGAAAAAGAATCAGATCTTAGTAAAGCCAAAGAAAATAAAAACAGATTCGTGGAGAAAATGATAGATGAATTAGATAAAAACGAGAAAGTGAAAATTTATACAGAAGCCAGAGTGGGAAAAATTGAGGGTTTTGTCGGGAATTTCAAAGTTGAAATAGTAAAACCCACTGGAAAGGAAAACATAGATGTTGGTTCTATCGTTGTTGCGACCCCTGTTGATATGAGAGCTGAGTCAGACAATGGAGATTTTGAGAAGGATTTACTTCTTCAAAGGGACGATAAAAATTTCTTTGTCGGAATGCTTGGTATTTTAAACCCCCTCGATTTTAATACTGACGGGGTATATAAATGTGGTCCTGCACGAAAAGTGATGGGCATTCCTGATGCTATTATTGACGGTGAAGGGACTGCATCTCGTGTTGCAGGAGTTATATCAAAGAAAGAACTGGTTAAATCTCCCACAATTTCGTTTGTGGTAGATGAGAAGTGTGACGGTTGTGCATACTGCATAGAACCATGTCCTGCCCAAGCTTTTACGCTTATTGAATATATGCAAGAGGGCAGCGTAAAAAAGACAGTCGAAGTCAATGAAGCCATCTGCCGCGGTTGCGGTGTTTGTATGGCAACATGTCCTAAAGAGGGTATTTTTGTCTGGCATTTTAAGCCTGAATATTTTAAAGAAATGATCAATTCCGTAGCAGGGAGCGAATAAAATGACAAATGATTATGAACCTGTAATTATAGCATTTTGTTGCAATTGGTGTTCTTATGCAGCTGCAGATTCTGCAGGTACTGCACGAATGCAATATCCATCAAATATTCATATCATCCGCTGCATGTGCTCGGGAATGGTCCATCCTAATTTCGTAATGGATGCCTTAACTCAAGGCATGGCTGATGGAATTCTTATCTGTGGTTGCCATATTGGCGATTGCCATTATCAGGATGGCAACAAAAGGGCAGAAAAAAGAGCCGAAGCAATTACCCTTATGCTTGAAGATTTTGGGCTTGAAGAAGAACGCTTCAGATTAGAATGGATTTCAGCCTCAGAAGGGCCTAAGTTTGTCGAGGTTGCAGAAGAGATGACAAAAACACTTAAGGAG
>SOIA01000372.1 GCA_004378665.1 Candidatus Aminicenantota bacterium | reverse complement strand
CTTTATCTTTGACAATGTATTTTTGCTGTGCTAATACCTTGAAAAGGGAGAAGACTCCTACTGTCATTTATTTTCATAAATAGCATAATAGAGAAAATGTAACATGTTGTCAGAAAAGGAATTAGAAATAAGGATGATACTATCGCGATATTTCCATTGATAGGTGGAGGCTGATTCGATGTACGGATATCACGGTCAAATCCTGGAGGTCGACCTCTCCGACGGGAGTATTCAGAGTAAAAAACTCGACATTCAGAAAGTCGAAGACTATTTGGGGGGAAGAGGGCTGGCAACTCGTATTCTCTTTGACGCAATCGACCCATCATGCGAGCCTCTCAGCTCTGATAACGTTCTTGTCATCGCAACTTCACCCCTTATCGGATCACGAGCCCCCACTGGCTGCAGAGGCCATATGGTATTCAAATCTCCTCTGACCGGCATGATCGGAAGTTCCAATTGTGGCGGAACCTGGGCAAACATGTTCAAGTCCACCGGGTATGACGTTCTGGTCATCAAGGGGAAGAGTGCAGAGCCTGTGATGATCGATATCAATCCAGAAAAGGCGGAGATAGTCTCGGCAAACCATCTCTGGGGTCTCGATGTTCATGAGACAACTGAAATTCTGACATCTGAAAGTGAGCCCGGGAGGCACCCTCGAATCCTCTGCATCGGGCCAGCAGGAGAAAATTTAGTGCGGATTTCCGCAGTCGTGAATGACAAAAACAGGACTTATGGTCGCTCCGGTCCGGGTGCTGTGTTCGGGAGCAAAAACCTCAAAGCTGTCAGGGTGTCAGGGAATAAAAAGATTCAGATAAAGGATAAAGAACGCTATCAATCCGGGTTGGACCAGGCATTCTATTTGCTTAAGTCTACTCCAGCAACAAAACGCCTCTTTCGAGAACTCGGCACCTCGGGACTTGTCGAACTCATCAATTTAATCGATATGTTGCCTCATAAGAATTTTCAGGACACTCTCCATGCAGATGAAGATGTCGACAGAGTGTCAGGCGAGACTTTGAGCGCAACTTTACTTGAGCGACCAGGCGCATGCTATGGCTGTCCGATCGCATGCCAACGTCACACTCGTGTTCAAGACAAGAAAGGTGAAGGCCCAGAGTATGAGACAGATGTAATGATGGGGCCAAACTGTGGCATTTATGAACTGGAGGCCATAACACGTGCCAACTACCTCTGTAACGAATTGGGACTGGATACGATCAGTTTCGGGGGGACGTTAGCGTGTGCCATGGAGCTTTTCGAGCGAGGAATCATAAATCTGGAAGAAACAGAGGGAATTGAACTTTCATTCGGGAATTCTGAAATCCTTGAAGAGATGGTTAGGCGCGTTGCACACAGAAAGGGCTTTGGCGATAAGCTTGCCGAGGGCTCGTTACGTTACGCACGTTTTTTTAAACATCCTGAATACTCCATGACTGTCAAGGGACTGGAAATTCCAGCCTATGACCCCCGAGCCTCATTCACACAGGCATTGGGGTACATGACCTCTCCAATAGGAGCATGCCACCTTCGCGGAGGATATGCTGTGTCTCTGGCATTTTTCGGTGGAACGAAAGAAATCCCACGATTCAGCCTGCTTCAATCACCCATTGCAACCAGGAATCTACAGAATCTTGGAATTCTTCAGGACAGCCTCGGAATCTGCCGTTTTACAGGATTCGCATTCTCCATGGATCCCTGGGCACGAATAGCCAGCGGAATAACAGGACTGAACTTTTCCACTTCCAGGATGGAAGAGGTCGCCAACAGGATCGCCGCCCTAGAAAGAATATTCAATCTCAAGGCTGGGATGGAGTATAAGGATGATACCCTTCCTGATCGATTCAGTAATGAATCCATCCTTGTAAGGGGGGAAGAACAACTGATTTCCAAAAAGGCCATAGAAAAGATGAGGAACGAATACTATCAAGTTCGTGAATGGGATTCGCAAGGAAAGCCATCCAAGAATCTCCTGA
>SOIA01000250.1 GCA_004378665.1 Candidatus Aminicenantota bacterium | reverse complement strand
AAATGCCCAGGATGTTCAAGAAGATACTGATCGCCAACAGGGGCGAGATTGCAGTGAGGATCATCAGGGCCTGCCGCGAGTTGGGTGTCGCTCCTGTGGCTGTGTATTCGGATGCGGACAGGAAAGCTCTTCATGTCAGGCTGGCTGAGGAGGCCTACCATATCGGCGAGTCGGTTCCATCCGAAAGTTATCTCAATGTCGAAAAAATCATAGAAGTCGCCAAGAGAAGCAAATCCGAGGCTCTCCATCCTGGATATGGATTTCTGGCCGAGAACCCGGGGCTTGTGACAAGATGCGAGAAAGAAGGGATTGTTTTCATCGGACCCCCGTCCGAGCCCATGGAGATCATGGGAAACAAGACCGCTTCACGAAGGAAAATGACCGAAGCAGGAGTGCCGGTCATCCCGGGGACCCTCGAGCCTTTAAAGGGGGAGAAGGATTTAAAGGAAAAAGCTGAGGAAGTGGGGTTTCCTGTCCTTCTTAAAGCCGTGGCAGGAGGCGGTGGCAAGGGATTGCGGCTGGTCCGCAAGAGAAAGGATCTCCTCTCGTCATTCAGACTGGCCCGGTCCGAAGCCAAGGCGAGCTTCGGTGACCCTTCCATCTACATCGAAAAATACCTTGATGAGCCGCATCATATCGAGATCCAGATCCTGGCGGATAATTTCGGGAACACCGTCTATTTGGGAGAAAGGGAGTGTTCCATCCAGAGGCGGTACCAGAAAGTCCTGGAAGAGACACCTTCACCATTCATAGATGATGAGATCCGGAAGGAGATGGGGCAGATCGCCGTGAAAGCCGCGGCAGCCGTGAATTACCGGAACGCCGGCACCGTGGAATTCATGGTGGACAAACACAAAAACTTCTATTTCTTGGAGATGAACACCCGGCTGCAGGTGGAGCATCCGGTCACGGAAATGGTCACGGGGATCGACCTGGCCAAGAGCCAGGTCGAGATCGCCGCCGGGTTTCCGCTGAGTTTCCGACAGGAGGACATTCAACCTGAAGGCCATTCACTGGAGTGCCGGATCTACGCAGAAGACCCGGACAACAATTTCATGCCGTCCCCGGGAAAAATAGTCTATCTTCACACACCCGCGGGAGGATTGGGTGTGAGGGATGATAACGGGGTTTATGAAGGATACGAGGTCCCTTTAGAGTATGATCCCCTTCTTTCCAAGCTGATCACCTGGGGAAGGACAAGAGAGGAAGCCATCCATCGCATGCTCAGGGCTCTGTCTGAATACCGGGTTTACGGCATAAAAACAACGATTCCTTTCTTCAAGCGTATACTGCTTCATCCGATATTCTTCGCGGGCAACTACAACACGCATTTCATCGCCGACCTCGAGAAAAAGGCGGACGGCCGGAAGCCGGAGGAAAAGGTTGTCGCCCTGATCGCAGCAGGAGTGAAGGTCTATTCAGAGAGGAAGTCGGGCTCCAAGCCTCTTTCCAGGAAAAGGGAAAGCAGCTGGAAATTTCAGGGAAGATTAAAGAACTTTGCGAACAGGCTGTGAAATGGATTTTTCATTCTGGTTGGACAACAAGGAATACAGGCTGAACCTGGAGGAAAGAGTCGAGAATGAAATTCTGGTCTCTCTCGGGAAGAAGCAGTACCGCGTTTCCGTCGAGTTCATCAGCGGGGACGAAATCCTGCTCAACATCGACGGAAAGATTCATAATGTCATCGTCAATTCCAATACGCTGTTTTATTCGGTCTATGTCAACGGAAGATTTTTCAAGATCGAGAAGAAGTCCGTCTCCCAGATACTCGGGAAGAGAGGAGCAAAGACACAGAAGAGAGATATCAAGACATCCATGCCGGGGAGGATCGTTAAGGTTTTTATCAAGGAAGGAGACAAAGTCAAGAAAGACCAAGCTGTGCTGGTGCTGGAAGCCATGAAAATGCAGAACGAGATAAAATCCCCTCAATCCGGAGTCATCACCAGGATCGGTCCCGCAGCCGGTGATTCTGTGGA
>SOIA01000363.1 GCA_004378665.1 Candidatus Aminicenantota bacterium | reverse complement strand
ACGACAGCTACCTTGCTCAGGCCGAAGCATTGAGATCGATCGGAAAATGCGGCGACCAATCGCATGTTTCTTTTTTAAAAAAAGCGGCAGAGATGAAATCACCGAGGAACGTTATCGCACGAGCCGCTGACTGGGCAATCAAGGAGATCAGGGACGTTCCCTAAAGGGACACCTCATCTGATTATCCGAATTAGAGAGCAGTATAAACCCGTATTCTTTAAAAAAACTTAAGGTAGTACCTTAGGGAACGTCCCCATAAACAACGGAAGTTTCGGTAAAAGATCAATCGATCACGACTTCATCCGTGAATATCCAGGACAAGCCTTCATAGCCCTTGTGCCATTTCGGGCATTGGAGCAGGCTGGTTGTCTCGACTTTCACGTAACGCGTTTTTACCTTCAGGAATTTACAGCAAAAATTTTCAATAAACGCCCCTGGTTTTTTCTCATCGCTCTTGTTCTTTATCTCTCCGACTGGCTTAAATATCAGGCCATCCTGGGAGATGAAAAACTTGACTTTCTTCGGCAGCCAGACCCACGAGTTATGGTCCTGGAGGAAATCCATCGAGATCCTGCTGATGTCCTGCTCTTCTTCCAGGTCTATAACAGCTTTTAGCTCGTTCCCCTCAAATCCCAGCCAGTTGCAGTGGTAATCCGCCGGACCTTTGAGCCCGTCGGTTAAAGCCTCAGCCCCACCGACCGGATATTTTTCGCTGTGTTCAGTGATGAGTTGAACAGGCTTATTGATAGCCAAATGATCCCTCATGCCGTTCTGTAAAAAATCCTCCATCAAGGCCCGGTATTCGTTCGGCGATGTTCCTCGCTCTTCCAGTTTTGTAATCCCGAATTCGTTTGCCAGGTCGACGAACCGTTCCAGCCTCTTTCGCATTTCAGGGTTGGCTTTCCATTTTCCGTCGACCTTCTTGAACAGGGACAATTTTTTCGATACGTTCCAGCGAGATATTTCCAGGATGGCAAATTCCAAGGGAAGTCGGGCAAACCTGACTCTGTCCAGTATCTGCGGCTCATGGGATACAGCAGCCTCAGCTTTATCAAAGATCTTAGCATATCTCCCGATCAAACTTGGGGTCAGGTAGGTCTTCACGCCGTCCCAAGGATAGCCATAGATGAGCAAGTCTCCTCTGGATCTCTTCAGGGCGTTGTGCATGAGTCTGATATACTGGCGGATGTATTTACCGGCCCGGCCGTAGTACCCGTCCGTGAAATCACGAAAGATCGCGTTAACGTTTGCATCAGGATTCCAGAGCAGTTTAGCAATAATGTAGGTGCGCAGCTCATGGAATTCACTGCGGAGAGTGTCGCTCCCCTGCTGGAACATCATCCGCACGTTGTTCTTCACGAAGTACCGGATGTTGGGCTGCAGGACTCTCAGGTTCGGGAAAGGATCGATGAGGTTGCGGAACTGGACGACGTAGTCCCAGATAATGATATTGTCCGTCAACCGTCCCCAGTCCTCGATGTCTTTCCGGAATGAGGCACTCGAAGAATCCTTAGGAATCGGCCGACTGCGGTTGAGCTCGATGGTGCAGAGCATGATGTTGACGTTTTCCGCAGGCAGAAGGTCGATGGGGGCTGAGCGGGAGTATTGGTAAGCCAGTGTGGAAATGACTTTATCCGGAAATTCCCTCGCCACCTGGTTGACAAAATGGAGGATGGAGCCGGAGTGACCGCCGTACTTCTCATCCTGAGCCCGGCACTCCACGCAGGCGCATGGATAGAAAGTATCATTTTGAGAGACAGACCAGTATTTGGCTTCTGGTTTTTCTTTGATCATTTCTTTGAGGCCATCCACGACGATCCTCAGAACATCAGGATTGGTCAAACATAGCTGCGTGTCAGGTAATCTCTGTCCGTTGACCTCGGAAAAATACTCCGGATGGTCCTTGAAATATTTCTCCGGCGGCACGAGAGTCCTGAACGTATGGACCCACATGCCCCACTTCCGGGTGCGGACATTCCGGTTATCCAGCTTGTGCCAGTCCGCATAATCATCGTCGAACGCGTCGGGCATGTGAACCTCACGGTGCTTGATGAACGGAACATCAGTGCGGTTTATCCTACGAATCCGGACAACGTCCTTTTTGGGGACAATACTCACTGATGCGCTGTATTTGCGGCATCCGAGGCAGTCTTCTAAAAACGCATAGACGCCGTAGAGCGTCCCTTTTTCCCTTCCGCCGGCGATGACCAGGTTCTTTTCCTTCGTTCGAATGGTGAAGCCGTCGTCTTCAAGCTTATTAAAATCGATTTTTATGTTTAACTCCCGAAGATGGCGGTTTCTCCCGACCAAAATCTCATGCTCGCGAACAGGGGAGTCGTCGGTCATAATGAGAATTTCGACTCCTGAAATTCTCTTGATGTGCCTTTGAAGCTCCGCCGCAGCTCTCTGGTCCTCTTTGGAAATATCTCTTGAAACAATAATCCGATAGGGAGATTCCCCCTCTTCCACGATCGTCAGGACAGGACGGAAAACGCACCCGGCTATCCCGCCCCAAATAATTACGGACAGAATGAGCAGGGCTAATACAGAGAATAAAACCGTTTTTGTCTTCATACTCAAACTAACTCCTGAGATTTAAAAGAATAAATTCTATCTTTTATTGCTAAATAATTTCCCCTGGAAATCACCGGGAAATTTTGAAGACCCAGGCATGATCGCAGGGCGGCTTCTTCTGAGCTGATTCGGGCACATGAATCAAGACACCCTTTGCTGCTGGCTCCCATTTTACCGCTTCCTTCACTCCCAGCATGGTGATATTTCCATTCTTAACGGGGCAGTGAGAATAAAGCATAATTTTCTTGGGATGCATTTCCTCGTCTGACCCGACCAGGTAGATGGCATAGACCGTCCCATCCTTTTTAGATGTAAAGCAGACTTTCGTCTCCTTGTAAGGAGCAATCGGACGAGTTCCATAGATAGCTTCACCGTTGACTTTCATCCAATTCCCAATCTTTTTCAACCGGTCATAGGCGTCCGGGGCCCACTCTCCATTCGCGTCAGGCCCGATGTTGAGCAGGAAATTGCCGCCTTTGGCCACGATATCCACCAGAAGATGGATGAGCTGACGTGCGGGTTTATAATGATCATCAGGATTGTAAGACCAGGATGAAGCCATGGTCATGCAGGTTTCCCAGGGATAATCCAGGGGCTCATGAGGGACATGCTGTTCCGGTGTCCGGTAATTCTCGAACTTTCCGGTCACTGTGCGATCCACGATGATAAGTCCTGGCTGATGTTTTCGAGCCATAGCGGCGATACGGGGTATGTTGATATCCTGGTCGTAGGGACTTTTGCACCAGGCTTTGACGCTTTCTTTAATGGTGGCTCGCGGACGCACCCATCCTCCGTCCAGCCAGAGGATGTCGACCTGGCCGAAGCCTGTCATCAATTCTTCAATCTGGTTAAAGGTGAAATCGCAAAATTCCTGCCAGCGCTCCGGATATTTAGCCGGATCATAGTTCACGTTGCGGTCGGGAGTGGCAAAATAGGGCCACCAGTAGTACTCGCTGTGCCAGTCTGGCTTAGAGAAATAGGCGCCGGTTCCGAATCCCCGTTTACGGAAGGCATTAAAAACTTCTCTGGTCACATTCGCTTTGGGATGTTCATAGAAGAGACAGCCGGTATCGGTTATCTTGTAATCGGTCTGCTGAGTGTCGAACATGCAGAAGCCGTCATGGTGTTTGGTGGTGAAGACAACGTATTTCATGCCCGCGTATTCGGCCGCTCTGGCCCATTTATCCGGATTGAAATTTATCGGATTGAACGTGTTTTTTAAAGCCTCGTACTGTCTCTTGTATTCAGAGTAATCATCCAGGCGGCGTTTGCACCACGGCTCATCCTCGGAACAGAGGGACCAGGACTCCACCACTCCCCACTGGCTGTAAGGACCCCAGTGCATCATCAGGCCGAACTTCGCGTCCTGAAACCATTCGAGTTTCTCGAGCACGAGAGGATCTGTCTCTCTATCCGATTCAGGAAGTTTCTGAGAAAGCGTGAACCGTGAAAAACAGAGAAAACAGACCCCGAGAAGAAACAAGAAGATCACTTTTGGGGATTTAAACATGACCATCTCCTGTTCATGTGAAAAATAATCTCAAAAGAATATGTCCCGAAATTAATTGATCTCAGAAACCTATCCTGGAAGAAAACGTTGGAGGAAGAATTATCAAAGTTATCAAAGCCTGACCCCGGATCATTTCTTCAGCCCACCATCACCAGGCGCAAGTCCATGACGTTTGTATGGGTGGGGCCGGTGATTATCAAATCCTCAAGAGGTTTAAAAAAATGATAGGAGTCATTTTCCCTGAGAAAATGCTCTGCGTCCATTCCCATCTCTCCGGCCCGGCTGACCGTCGAGCCGTCAGCGACTGCCCCGGCCGCATCGGTCGGGCCGTCAGTTCCGTCTGTCCCAACGCTCAGGACGATCACATTCTCCAGGCCGTCGATATCGATGGCCGCAGCCAGGACGAACTCTTGATTCCGTCCTCCGAGCCCTTTTCCTCGGATTGTGACTGTGGTTTCGCCTCCAGAAATGACGCAAGCAGGCCTGGGAACCGGATTTCCGGTCTTGAGGATTTCCTTGGCAACAGCCGCATGAACTCTTGCCGTTTCTTTGGTTTCTCCCTCTACAAAAGTGGAAAGAATCAGACTGTTATACCCGAGTTCATCAGCTTTTCGCTTTGCGGCCTGAATAGCATGAATATTACTGGAGATAATCAGATTCTGGGTCTTTTGAAATGCGGGGTCACCGGATTTAGGTGTTTCTTCGACTTCTCCTCTTGCCCCCTTTTCCAGGAGCTCGACCACAGAGCTCGGGATTTTCCCCCGCATGTCATACTTTTCTATAATCTTCAGGCAGTCAGCGAAGATGCTCTCATCTGGAACCGTCGGTCCTGATGCGATGGTGTCCAGGTCATCGCCGATGACATCGGAAAGGATCAGGGAGACCAATGTAGAAGGAGAGGCTATTTTTGCAAGCCTCCCACCTTTCACCTGTGATATATGTTTGCGCAGCGCGTTGATCTCATGGATGCAGGCCCCGACTTCGAGAAGGCATTGAGTCACTTTCTGCTTGTCTTCCAGAGTCAGGCCTTCAGCCGGATAGGGAAGAAGCGCTGACCCTCCACCGGAAATCAAGCAGAGCACCAAGTCGTTGTCTCCTGTCTTCTCCAGGAGTTGAATGATGTCCTGTGTTCCGTGAAAACCTGCTTCATCGGGCACAGGATGGCCGGCCTCGTTCACCTTGATCCTTTTTACAGGGAAGGTGTGACTATACTTCACATTCACGACACCTTCTTTCAGTCGTTCCCCGAGAAGCTGCTCGACTGCCTGGGCCATCGCTGCGGATGCCTTTCCCGTTCCGATGACATAAACGCCATCATAGTCGGCAAGATCATAAGTCTGCTCACCGACGATTAGCTTATTGTCCTGGAGTGTGACATGCTTCTTGACCTCCTGGATCGGATTGACCGCTTCCAAACCCGCCTGGAATACGGACTCCGCATCTTTTCTCAATTGAGATGTCTTCATTGCTCTCAAAGCTCTGAGAAAACCTGAGTCATAAGGGCAGGACAGTTTCTCCCGCGCTTAATCAAGATTCCCCATCTATTTCACTGTCTCTTCCAGGTTCTCTGTCTAAAAACTTATAGCACACGATAAATATTCAGTCAAAAATAAAAAACCATAATCCATTCACATTTTTTTCAATAATCCGTCAAAGTCATTGGTGCGGACCTGTATCCGTGCTTGAAAACCATCCCCACACCCACAGAAGCAATGCCTGAAGTAAGGAAAAGGCATCCGTCTAAACAGGTCAATTGATCGATAAATAGAAGTGGCTGATCGGTCACGTTTTTGCTATATTACAGGCATGATTCTCAAAGCAAAGGGAAAAAATGTGGATGAGGAGGGTTAAACTATGAAGACTCCTTTAAAACGGCGAGATTTTCTCAAGACTCTTGGAATGGGAGCAGCGGCACTATCTCTTCCTTCATTCAGCGGCTGCGGACGAAAGCACGTTGTGCAAGAGGGGCCTCCGAATTTCGTGGTGATCTTCACTGATGACCAGGGCTATGCGGATGTGGGCTGCTTCGGCGCCAAGGGATTCGAAACACCGAACCTGGACCGGATGGCAGATAATGGGATGCGCTTCACAAGCTTCTACGTTTCCCAGGCAGTGTGCAGCGCCTCGCGGGCGTCTTTGATAACGGGATGCTACCCCAACCGTGTGTCCATATACGGGGCATTGGGCCCTCATGCTCAAATCGGATTGAATCCAGAGGAGGAAACCATCGCCGAAGTCCTGAAGAAAAGTGGATACGCCTGCGGTATTTTCGGGAAATGGCATCTGGGGCACCACCGGGAATTCCTCCCGCTTCAGCATGGTTTTGACGAATACCTGGGACTTCCTTACTCCAACGACATGTGGCCGGTCTGGTATGACGGGACGCCGACTG
>SOIA01000225.1 GCA_004378665.1 Candidatus Aminicenantota bacterium | reverse complement strand
CCTAGGTCATAATTATAATAAGAAATCAAATAAAGTCAAAGCATCTTTTAGTATTTGGGGTCAGCCCTTTCTTATGCTTGACTTTGTTCCAGCCTTAAAGATAAATATATCTTAAATGAAGGAAGTGAAGATCGGAGTCGACACAGGAGGAACATTCACAGATTTTGTGATCCATGCAGATGGAAAAATCGTAATAAAAAAAATCCCTTCCACTCCAAAAAATCCCTCTCTCGCGATTCTCGAAGGAATTCAAGAGCTTCTGGAACGCTTTCCTCTCATCATTCATGGAACGACTGTCGCGACAAACTCCCTTCTTGAACGGAAGGGCGGGCGAATCGCTCTGATCACCACGCGAGGCTTCGAGGATATTCTGTTTATCGGTCGGCAGACGAGGCGCGAGCTCTACACGCTCAAAGGCGAGCAAAGAGTCCCGCTTCTCCCCCGGCAGCTCTGCTTCGGCCTCGATGAGAGAATGTCCGCATCGGGAAAGGTTGAGAAAAAAATCTCCTTGAGCGAACTCCGAGAAGTCCTGGATAAAATCAAAAAATTTAAAGCCGAGGCTGTGGCTGTTTCCTTGATCAACTCTTACGCGAATCCCTCCAACGAAAAAATCATTTCCGCAGAACTGAAAAAACATAAATTCCTTTATTCAATTTCAAGCGACATACTGCCCGAGCACAGGGAATACGAGAGAACGTCCACAACAGCCGTGAACGCTTACCTGATGCCCATAATCAGTCAATACCTGGCTAGCCTGGAGAAAAGGATGGAGGGAGCGGAGCTTCGGATCATGCAGTCCAATGAGGGGTACATCTCTCCAGCCAGAGCCAGAGCCGAGCCGATCCGGACAGCTCTCTCAGGCCCTGCCGGTGGAGTTGTGGGAGCGTACCGGCTCGGAAAAGCCGCGGGCTTCAAGAATATCATCACGTTCGATATGGGCGGAACTTCATCCGATGTATCCCTGGTTGACGGCAAGATCAGAAGGACGAATGAGAGCCTGGTGGGAGATTTTCCGCTGCGCATTCCAATCATCGATATTCACACGGTCGGAGCCGGAGGAGGATCGATCGCCCATGTCGACAAGGGCGGCTCCTTGCGCGTCGGACCTCAAAGCGCCGGAGCTGATCCTGGCCCGGCATGCTACGGCAAAGGAAACCTCCCGACTGTCACAGACGCTAACCTGGTTTTGGGCCGTCTTGTCCCCGAATATTTCCTCGGCGGAAAAATGAAATTATTCCCCAAGAAAAGCCGCGATGTCCTGGAGCGCCTGGCTCAAAAAATCAATAAATCAGTCTCTGAGACCGCAGAAGGCATCATCAAGATCGCCAACGCCAACATGGAAAAAGCCATCCGCGTGATATCCATAGAGAGAGGCTTTGATCCCAGGAATTTCACTCTTGTTTCTTTTGGAGGAGCGGGCGGGATGCATGCGTTGGACATCGCCTCCAACCTGAAAATGCCCAGAGTCCTCGTTCCCAAAAATGCGGGGGTCCTCTCTGCCCTGGGTCTTCTCCTGGCAGACTCTATCAAAGACTACTCGAAATCCATCTTGAAAACCGCAGATGAGTTAACCGGAGAGGAACTTGAAGCACACATCACTGAACTGGAAGAAAGAGCCCGCCGCGCTATGAAAGAAGATAGAATCAGCGAACAGGAGATTCGGATCTATGCTTTTCTCGACCTCCGGTATCTCGGCCAATCCTATGAGATTACCGTTCCCTTCCGGACCCGGAACGCTCCTCAATCTTCATTCATATCCGCTTTTCATAAAGCTCACAAAAAACTCTATTCCTACCATCACGTGGAGAGGCCGGTGGAAATCGTGAATATCCGTATCAAAGCTGTGGGAGCGGGCAAAAAAATCAAGCTGAAGAAAATGATGTCGATTGATTCAAAGCCTGAGAGAGCACTGATCAAAAAGCAGACCATCCATTATAAAGGAAAATCCCACACGGCCAGCGTGTTCGACAGGGCCCGTCTTTCAACCGGAAATAAGCTGGACGGCCCGGCGTTGATCGTGGATGCGGAATCGACGACATTCCTTCCTCCTTCTCACGCGCTGGAAGTGGATGGATTCTTGAACCTCATCATTCAAAAAAAAGGTAAAGCTCGTGGATAAATTCGACCCGATCGAGTTCGAACTGTTCAAGAACATGTTCGTGTCGGTCTCTGAAGAGATGGGAGCTGTCCTGGGTCGGACCTCGCTCTCTCCGAACATCAAAGAAAGAAAGGACTTCTCCTGCGCTCTGTTTGACCGGAAAGGAGAAACCTTTTCTCAGGGTTCTCATATTCCGGTTCATCTGGGAGCCATGCCTTTATCAGTCCAGGCATCCATCCATGCCGTCGATTTTGAAGAGGGCGATCTGGTGATTCTTAACGACCCATACAGAGGAGGAACGCACCTGCCGGATATCACCTGCATCTCGCCACTCTTTGTCGATAAAAAGCTCACCTTTTTTGTCGCCAACCGCGCCCATCACTCGGATGTCGGAGGGATGACTCCCGGCTCCATGCCGCTGGCCACAGAAATCTTTCAGGAAGGGATTATCATCCCGCCTTTGAAACTGATTCGCAAAGGCAGGCTGAACACCGAAGTCCTCGAACTGATCCTCGCCAACGTCCGGACTCCTGAAGAGCGAAAGGGAGACCTTCAGGCTCAGATCGCTGCCAACGAGAAAGGCAAGCAGAGGTTGGCAGAGATCCTCAACAAGTATGGATTGAAAAAAATACTCCACTACACCCGGCTCATCCCGCTCTACACAGAGAAAATACTCAGAGAAACCATTAAGGATATTCCTGACGGCACTTACGCGTTCACTGACTACCTGGATGATGACGGAATCACGGATGATCCCGTGGAAATCAGTGTCCAGATCACCATCAAAGACGATAAAGCCCTGATCGATTTCAGCTCTTCATCCCGTCAGGTCCAGGGATGCGTCAACGCTAGCTTCGCTGTCACATATTCCGCGGTTCTTTATGTCTTTCGCTGTCTTGTCGAGGAAGACATCCCTTTCAACACGGGCCTGATGAGGCCGCTCAAGATCATCGCTCCTGCAGGATCGGTCCTCAACGCTCAGCATCCCGCAGCCACTGCCGGAGGCAACGTGGAAACCTCCCAGAGGATCGTGGATGTTCTCCTCGGGGCCTTCTCCAAGGCCATTCCTGAAAAGATCCCGGCAGCAAGCTCCGGCACGATGAACAACGTGGCCTTTGGTGGCTATGACCCCGTGAGGAAGAGAAGCTTCGCCTACTACGAGACGATCGGAGGAGGCATGGGCGCAGGTTCTGATTCTTCCGGCATCAGCGGAGTCCACACCCACATGACCAATTCTCTCAACACGCCTCTGGAAGCCCTGGAGAATTACCTCCCTCTCAAGATCAAGACATACTGCCTGCGGAAAGGCTCAGGAGGCCAAGGACAGCATCCCGGCGGAGAAGGGATCATCCGCGAGTATGAATTTCACGTCCCGGCTCAGGTGACGATCATCTCAGAACGGCGAAAATTCAGCCCCTACGGGATCCAGAAAGGAAAGAGCGGAAAAAGGGGAAAAAACACTCTTTTCACCAAAGGAAAAAAGGTGCCTTTAAAATCGAAATGCAACTTCAAGGTCCAGCCCGGAGATCTCCTGCGTGTGGAGACCCCCGGAGGCGGAGGATATGGCCAAAAAAAATAGAAAATCCTCTTTTGGCCCGGGCTTCCTGGTCACTGCCGCTTTCATCGGACCCGGGACTGTCACGACATGCTCCCTCGCCGGTGCGAATTTCGGTTATGCGCTGATTTTCGCCCTTGTTTTTGCCACTGTCACAACCATCATCCTCCAGAATATGACTGGAAGGCTCAGCCTGGGCTCCGGTCACGACCTTGGCCAGGCTCTCAGAGAATTTCCGCGGAGTCAAGTGACCAGGAGCACTTTCCTGATTCTCACACTCTTTTCGATCACTTTCGGCTGTGCGGCTTATGAAGCCGGGAACATCATCGGCGGTTCTCTTGGGTTGGAGGCCGTCACTTCTGTCTCCAGCAAAGTCTGGGTGGCCGTGATCTCACTCATAGCTGTTTTCATCCTGGGCCTGGGAAGATACAAACTTGTCGAAAAATTCCTGATCTTTCTTGTGTTCTTGATGAGCGTGTCCTTTCTCACGACTCTGATCATCATCAAGCCCGATTTTCTCTCCATCCTGAAAGGCATGGTCCCGACTTTCCCCAAAAATTCGCTGTTTCTCATCCTGGCCCTTGTGGGAACAACCGTTGTTCCCTACAACCTCTTTCTCCACTCCTCTGCGGTCAAGGAAAAATGGAGCTCTGTTTCCGACCTCAAGACCGTCAAGAAGGATCTGCTTCTTGCGATCACGCTGGGGGGAATCATCTCCGTCTCGATTGTCGTCACGTCGGCCGTGGCTTTCTATAAGCAAGGCCTGACTCCCGAAAATGGAATCCAGCTGGCACAGCAGCTCAAACCCCTTTTCGGGACATTCACCAATGTCCTCTTCGGACTGGGCTTTTTTACCGCGGGAATGAGTTCAGCGTTGACAGCGCCGTATGCAGCAGCCTTCGCCTCTTCCGGTATCATGGGTTGGAAAAAAGGCCCCGACTCAAAACAGTTTAAAGCCGTGTGGCTGGTAGTCATCCTTATCGGGTTTGTAGTGTCCATCCTGAACCTCAAACCTCTTGTGGTCATCGTGTTCGCTCAGGCTGCCAACGGATTGGTCCTTCCAGTCGCAACGATATTCTTGCTCATCGTGCTCAACAACCGCCAGAAAATGGGAAATCTGGTCAACACCGCGCATCAGAACATCATAGGAACTCTGATCATCCTGATCGTGACTTGCCTGGGACTGTGGAATATTGTTAAACTCTTCATGAAACAGGGAATCCAATTAAGCGGATAACGGGAGGTCATTATGAAGAAAAGAAAATTTTCGATCATTGTTATCTTGATTCTGCTGCTTTCAGGCAGCCTTGTCTCTGATGAAATTGTCGCCAAGAGCAAAATATCTTCGGTCACTATCTATCCCGACCGCGCGACTATCATCAGAGAGGCGGACCTGACGTTCGGCTCCGGTACACACTCCGTGTTCTTCGAGAATCTTCCGGTCACTCTGATCCCTAACTCGCTTCGTGTGTCAGGAAAAGGGACAGCAGTCGTCAAAGTGGTGGGCCTGGATCTGGCAAGTCAGTACCTGGAATTCGCGCTCCTTCCGGAAGTCAAAAAACTCCAGGCCGAGATCGATGCGCTTGAATTGGAAATGAGCAAGACAGTCAACAGGATCGAGGTTCTCAATTCCCAGGAAAAATTTCTCAAATCCATCGAATCGGCCAATGCCGCACGGGCCTCCCAGGAAATCATGCTCGGAAAGCCCGATACGCAGAGCTGGGAAAGAGTCCTTAACTTCCTGGGGAGCAAACTCACGGAGGTCAAAAAAGGAAAGCTGGAACAAAATCAAATCCTGAAGGACCAAAGAGCCAAGCTCAACGCTCTCAAGAAAAAGCTGAATTCCATCAGACCTCAGAGGTCTACAGAAAGCCGGAAAGTATCGGTCATCCTGGACGCTGCACGGGCCGGAAGATTCAAGCTCAGTCTCTCGTACACGGTAATGAGAGCCCGCTGGATCCCGCTTTACACGATGAGAGCTCTGCCCGATTCCTCAGAGATCGAATTCGCCATGTCGGCCAACATCCAGCAGAACAGCGGAGAAAACTGGGAGAATGCCAAGGCCTTTCTGTCCACCGCCTCTCCAGCTCTTTCGACAAATCCTCCTGTGCTGTATCCCTGGATACTGGATTTTTATACTCCGAGACCTGCCCAAGCAAGAAGAACCAAAGGAGTCACCGGAGAAGTCATGGGTGGTGTTCGGGCAGAAGAGCCCAAAGCCGAAGCCCCCCTCGAGGAAGCGGAAATGATGGATGCGGAAATGGCCACAGCAGGAGTTGTCGAGACCGGGATCAACCTCAATTTTGCCATCAAGAAGAATGTCCAGATCCCGAGCGACGGAGCGCCTCACAAAGTGCCGATAGACATGCAGAATATTGACGTCAAGTATGATTACATCACTGTACCGAAACTCAAAGAAGCTGCATTCCTGAGAGCGAATCTCCGCAACACTCTTCCCTACCCGCTCCTTTCCGGCTCCACTGACCTTTTTGTTGTCCAAGACTTCGTGGGCTCCACAAAGGTTCCGTTTATCGCAAAGGACGAAGAAGCGAAGGTGTTCTTCGGCGAAGACCGACAGATCCGGATCAAACATGAACGGATCAAAAGGGAAAAGAGTCCACCTGGCTTTTTAGGAAAGAACGAGCGGATCAAACTCGTCTATAAAATAACGGTCCAGAACCTTCGCAGCACCAAAGTTGACATCGAAATCCAGGATCAGCTTCCGATCAGCCAGAACACCAAGATCGAGATAAAAGACCTGGCTATCAATCCCGAGCCATCCAAGAAGAATGAGAAAGGCTTTCTCACCTGGACGTTGACCCTGGAACCTCAAGCAAAAA
>SOIA01000090.1 GCA_004378665.1 Candidatus Aminicenantota bacterium | reverse complement strand
ATCTCTACTCTGCAGGCGAATGCCTCCACTCGGCCCATTTCCTTTGACGACTTTATTAGCATCAAACGGGTCAGCGATCCACAAGTTTCTCCGAACGGAGACCTGATCGCCTTTGTGGTTACAGAAATGGACAAGGAAAAGAACACCAGCAACAGTGATATCTGGATCGTTGCCACATCCGGAGGCGAGCCGTGGAGGTTAACCTCAAGCCCGAAATCCGATTCCAGGCCTCGCTGGTCCCCAGATGGGAAGAGGATCGCATTTATTTCCACAAGGAGCGGATCTCCACAAATCTGGATGATCGACCCACACGGAGGAGAGGCTCACCAGGTCACAAAACTATCCACCGGAGCGAGCGGCATCATCTGGTCCTCGACGGGGAAACACCTGGCGTTTGTCTCTTCTGTCTATCCGGACTGCCTGGATGATGAATGTAACAAGAAAAGAAACGAAGAAAACACCAAGAGCGCGGTTAAAGCCAAGTTCTTCCACCAGCTCCTCTTCCGGCACTGGAACTCATGGCAGGATGAGAGGAGAAGCCACCTCTTCGTTATCCCTGCGGATGGAGGAACAGCCACAGATGTCACGCCCGGCGACTCCGACACTCCTCCGATCTCTCTGGGGAGCAGCCATGATTATGCATTCTCCGCAGATGGAAAATCCATCTGTTTTGTCCGGAATATCGACCCAGAGTTGAAAATATCTCTCGGGACAAACAATGACCTGTTCATCACTCCTATCAAAGGTGGAGCTATCCGGCAAATCACATCCAACACAGCCAACGACAACTCTCCTCATTATTCTCTGGACGGACAGTATCTCGCTTACCGGGCCATGGCCAGGCCCGGATTCGAAGCGGACAAATACTGCCTCATCCTGTACGATCTGAAAAACCAAAAAACTTTGAACCTGACAGAAAAGCTGGACATCTCGGTCAACACTATTCTGTGGTCGCCGGACAGCACCGCTCTTTATATCACATATCAAGAACAAGGTCGGATCTCCTTGGGCCGGATCATACTCAAAAACAAGAAGTTCGAAAAAATCCTTCAGGGATACTATGTCAGCTCTCCCTGTCTGTCCCCGGATGGGAAAAAGCTTGTTTTTCTCAAACAGGCTCTTCATCACCCGACAGATGTTTTCTCTCTTGACCTGAAAACAAAAAAAATTATCCAGCTCACGGCCATGAACAAAAATCTCCTCTCCAAGCTGGAGATGAATCCCGCAGAAGAATTCTGGTTTGAAGGGGCAAAAGGAAAAAAGATCCACGGTTTTCTGATCAAGCCTCCGTTCTTCAATCCCTCACACAAATATCCGCTGGTCATGCTCATCCACGGAGGCCCCCAGGGTGCCTGGTCGGACAATTTCCACTATCGCTGGAATGCCCAGATGTTCGCTGCTCCCGGTTATATCACGGCCATGATCAACTTCCACGGCAGCACAGGATACGGCCAGGCCTTTACTGATTCCATCACCGGCGACTGGGGCGGAAAACCTTACGAGGACATCATGAAGGGTTTGGATCACCTTTTCTCCCACTATAATTTTATTGATAAGAACCGCCTGGGAGCAGCCGGCGCGTCTTACGGCGGTTACATGATCAACTGGATCGAGGGTCACACCACAAGGTTCAACTGCCTGATTTCCCACGCGGGTGTCTTTGACCTGCGGTCGATGCACGGAGCGACGGAAGAGCTCTGGTTCCCGGAATGGGAGTTCAAGGGACCTCCCTGGTCGAATAAAGAGATGTACGAAAAGTGGTCACCGAGCTTCTACGTCCAGGACTTTAAAACTCCCTGTTTAGTGATACACGGCCAGTACGATTTCAGGGTCCCGGTCACCCAAGGATTTCAGCTTTTCACCGCTCTCCAGAGAATGAGAGTCCCATCCAAGATGCTCTATTTCCCCGATGAATATCATTTCGTGCAGAAGCCGCAGAACGCAGAACTCTGGTGGAAAACCGTACATGATTGGCTGGCGGAGTATTTGAAATA
>SOIA01000270.1 GCA_004378665.1 Candidatus Aminicenantota bacterium | reverse complement strand
TTCCCTTTGATCTCGTTCTGATTCTTGACGATTCCGCTGAGGCACACATCACCTTCTTTGGCGTATTGCAGGACAACATATTTCTCCCTTTCCCTCGAGACGCTGAGAAGTGGTCCGGAATGATTGCGGTAGAGAGGAAGCTTTTTATCGTATCCATAGGAGATTGGATGCTTCTCGTTAACTATTTCTCCTCTAAGAATTGAGCCGGGATTGTAAAAATCGCGGCTTGTCTGGAAGATGTCGACTCCTCTCACCAGGCCGAAATCGACTGCGACTCGTACCGGATTCTGGAGCATAATCAAAAGTCCCCCTTCTTTGACGAAATCCTGGAGATGGTTCACGCCCTCGATTCCCATGCCCCCTGTTATATCCTCGGAAGAATCCGGAGTGCCCAGGTGTTTGAATTCTTCACTACTGACAAAAGCCAAAGGCCCCCGGTGTTCGGGGTCCAGGCCGTTAACAAAGTCAGCTCCTTTTCGTCCCCTGCAATTGCTGAACACGATAACATCGTATTTGTCTTTGAGGCTTCCTTTCTTGATATGGTCTTTGTGGATCATGGAAAAAGGGATGCCCAGATCATCGAAAGCAAACCTGACCCAACCGTCGTCTTGAGCAGAAGACCAGGTGTGAAAGATCGCTATGCGGGGAATATCCAGTTCATGGGTTTTCACTTCCGGCATTTTTTTTGAACTCATGACCTCGAGCCCGAATTCGTCTGCAATAGACTGAACATCCTGGTGAATCTCTGCGGGTGCTCCGGATACCGGAATGATCATGGTTCCTGCATTGAAGATTTTTTTCTTGAACTCAAAAAGAGTTTCTGCGGCTCGGATTTCATATTCTTTTAATTTTATTCGGGCAGGAAGCAGGTTGTTTATGGCGGTGTTGTTGATGATATAAGCGCCGCTGGCATTTCCTCCATCAACTCTGCCTCTGACTCTTACCGGCTCTTCGATGGCTGTGACCGGAACATCGAATACAGCCTTATCTTTGATCTCAACGGTTTTCACATCCATATGATAACCCAATGTCCATCCTGTATCATCATAAGCACGAGGGGCGTCCTGCGGGTATTTCTGGCTTTCCAGGAGGTTAACCGCCAGGTTCCGGTAAGGCTGGTCCATTTTGACAACGTAAGATCCCGCTGGAAACTCCCCTTCTTTGACTTTTATGCGATTCTTTGCCTGATGGACTTCGATTCTCTGCTTCAAAAGGATATTGATCAAAAATGCTGTATCCACCGGATCTTTCTGCTCAGAAGGAATGATGTAGGCATACGGAGGCTCATTCTTTCCTTTTTCGTAGGAGCTCAATCCCCTCTTCCAGAAATTTTTCAAGAAATGTTCTTTATTCGTAGCCACAAAGTAAAAAGCTTCCAGGTCAGCGGTCTGCTGGTAATTGATATTGTTCCTCATCGACCAGAGAACTTTTTTATACGGAGGCAGGGGCCTGTACCATTCCCTCGAGGTCACACTCCTCCTGCCCTCGCCCAGGTCTCTCTCCATCGTATTCCCGATCGAGTTTCCGAAGGTCTCGTAGAAGCGGATGATCCCATGATGATTCCCGGCGATCGCACTCCAGTAATTCGGAGCCCAACCTGTCCAGAACGCATGGGTCCAGACTCCTGGCATTCCGTATGAGGTCAACCGGGTGACTTCCCACCAAGCGATCAGATTCCACTCAGCCGTCACACTGGGATGGTAATGACGGTTATAGGGTCCGGTCCCGGAAGAAACATATAAAAAAGCGATGGATTCGTGGTTATCCTGAACCACGACGGGATGCCATTCGAAAAAAGCATTGGCGCCGTTCTCCATTTCAGGTTGAGAGATGGATATCATATCCCTGTTATTGTCGTGAAAGGTGTATTTTCCCCAGAACGGAACGCGTGTTATTTTTCTGTATTCGGTCACATCCTTGTTGTACTTGTAAAACCAGTCCGTGTGTTTGTCATGCCCATCAGGTTCCAAGGAGGGCGTGATCAGGACGATCAT
>SOIA01000320.1 GCA_004378665.1 Candidatus Aminicenantota bacterium | reverse complement strand
AAGGAGTTGGAAGTATGAAAAAAATATTCTGTCTATTTTGTCTGCTTGCTCTTTTAACGGCTGGCGGCATAACGGAAGAATGGCCTTCAGGCGATTGGGTCCTTGAACAAGTGGATAAAAACATCGGATCAGACAATAAAGTCTCTACCAGTGAGATGGTTATCCAAGGACGGAGGGGAAGCCGTACCATCAAGTCCAAATCATGGCTCCAGGGGATAGACAAATCGTTCACTGAATATTTGGCTCCCGCGCGTGAAAAGGGAACCAAGATGCTTAAACTCGAAGACCAATTGTGGATATACATGCCTTCCACTGACAGAATAATAAAGATCTCAGGCCATATGCTGCGGCAATCGGTCATGGGATCGGATCTTTCGTATGAAGATTTCATGGAAGATCCTGAACTGAATAAAATTTATGAAGCCAAAGTTGTTGCGGAAGATGTTTTCCTTGAACGTCCTTGCTGGGTGCTCGAATTGACATCTAAGGGAGGCGATATCGCTTATCACTCACGGAAAATCTGGGTCGATAAAGAGAGGTTTCTTTCTCTGAAAGAGGAACGTTTTGCCAAAAGCGGTAAGCTTCTCAAAACCTTTACCGTGATGAAAGTCAGCCGGACCCAAAACCGGTGGATACCCATGCATGTTGTCTTTAAGGATGAACTCAAAAGCGGGAAAGGAACGGAGTTTTTCCTCGAATCCATTGAGCTGAATGCCAACATCCCAGAGCATATTTTTACGAAAGCATCTCTGAGGAAGTAATGCCAATTTAGGGGGTGTGATGAAGATCTGCTCATCGACCTGCCCCCCAATATCGGTTTAGGTGCTCTGTCAAAATCTCAGTGGAGTGGAGTTGTACAAGTTATTGAAAAGAAAGTGGTGGGCGATACAGGATTTGAACCTGTGACTTCTACCGTATCACGATCTCGAATTGTGTTTAGCCAGTTAAATTGAAATTTCCTATTGTCTTGTATATAGTTAGAGGAGGCTATTAATACTAAGCGACCGCCAATAAAAAGGAGCTGACTATGGCAAGATACAATCCCTTGGTCCAGCTTTTTGTCTTCGGAGCGCTTTGGGGTCTATCGGAAGTTGTTGGCGGTAAAGCCTTATACGAAGCCAATATCCCTAATGCATCAGTGTACCTCTCAGCTTCGGGATTTTTTCTATTGGCCGTAGCCAGGGGGCTGTTCAATAAGCGTGGAACATCCTCTGTGATCGGTGGGATGGCCGCTCTTTTCCGGTTGGTCAATGCATCCTTCGTCTGCCATATTTTAGGAATTTTTTTAATGGGCGTGGCTTTCGATCTGGCGGCCTCAATTCTCTTGAAAGGCGATAAAAAGAGTTTTTTGCGCAGCAGTCTAACTGGCATAACCGGGGCCTACGGAGGCTATGCTCTTTTTGCCCTTATCATTACTTATGTCGTCAGGTATGAAATATGGATCGTGGGTGGATGGCAGAAAGTTCTTCATCATGTGTTCCTCACAGGAAGTCTTGCGGCAGCGGTTGCGGCCATTCTTGTGCCGATGGGATACGTTTTAGGTCTTAGAAGCAGGACTCATGCCCGACTCGAGTCCCGATGGGCCTTCAGCAGTTCCCTTATTTTTGTTGTGATCCTCTGGACTCTAGGCAGAATGGCTGGCTAACAGAGCCGCCGGTATCTCGATGAAAACATCGTCGATACTGCGACATAAAATAAACATCCATGTATTTCTTTTGTACACTCGATTGCTGCTGTTCCTTTATTTCATTAACGCGGTTTGGGAAGAATCTGTAGAAAACGCAAGAGATTCGGTTAAAACGAACGCTGCCTGGAGAAACGATGTCGGGCAGAGCGGAAAACATTCCTTGCAGTTAATGCACTCCTTCGCGGCTATTTCCGGAATGAACCTTATCTCCCGTCTTGCTCCACAGTCCACATATCCAATAGCATTTTTCTTCTTGATCTCAGCACAGTATCTCACACATAGGCCACAAAGAATGCAAAACGAGGACTCTTTTTCAAAACGGTCTTTGTCTGCTCCAT
>SOIA01000028.1 GCA_004378665.1 Candidatus Aminicenantota bacterium | reverse complement strand
ATGTTGATGTCTGATTTGAAACACAACTTCGTCAGAACCTACTCTTCATTCCTTAATAAGATAGACCTGAAGAAATTCAAATCTTTATTTCATGAAATGGAGAGAGAAGCCACAGAGCTTCTCAAGTCAGAAAACATTCCAGAAGAATCTATCCAACACTTCTATTCTCTGGATATGAGATATGTTAAACAATATCATGAAGTGAATGTCGAAATCACAAAGGAAGAGATGGAAAAAGAAGATATCGAGTCCATGGCTGATAAATTTCATCCCGAGCACAATCGGCTTTATGGATACTCCTTAGAGGAAGAGGGGGCTCCGATTGAGTTGATCAATTTGAGGCTTTCGAGCATTGGAGAAACAGCCAAGCCAGAATTCAGAGAGGAGGAATATGATAAAGAAAATCCATCAAATGCTTTAAAAAAGAAGAGAAAAGTCTATTTGCCGCAGAAGAAAACCTTTGAGGAAGTTCATGTGTATGACGGACACAAGCTGAAGTATGGAAATAAAATTGAGGGACCGTCTATAATCGAACAGATCAACACAACCACTTTTGTTACTCCTGAATTTAATATGTTGTGCGATAAATTCGGAAGCTACACTATGTTTTTAAAAGAAAAAGAAGAAGAAATTAAAAAGAAGATAGGCCCGAGATAATACGATGAAGATAGACAAGATATTGGTTTCTGTGTTTCAGAGGAGGTTTAAATCCATAACAGAAGAGATGAGTATTACCCTGACCAAAACAACCAGGTCACCAATCCTTTGCGAGGCCAAAGATTTCGTAACCGGACTTTATGATGGAAAAGGGAAGATGCTCGAGCAGACGGAGAACCTCCCTATACTCTCTTTTTCACTCGGCCCTGTATGTGAGTATATTGTCAATTATTTTGGCGAGGAAATTTATCCTGGTGATGTCATATTTCACAACGATGTCTTCTCCATGGGCAATCAGAACAACGATGTGGCTGTTTACAAGCCAATATTTTACCAGGATAAACTCATAGCTTGGGCTGCTGCGAAGGGACATCAAGCAGATGTTGGGGGTGCAGTTCCAGGAGGATACAATCCCAAAGCCACAGAAGTATTTCAGGAGTCACTCAGAATCCCGCCTGTTAAGGTCTATGAACGCGGCAAGTTGAGAAAGGATGTGTGGGACCTCATCTTCGCCAATATCCGTTTTGACATCGTGGCTGCGGATATGAGAGCGCAGATTGGTTCCTGTGTTGTGGGTGAGCGGGGAATTTTAAAATTGATCGAGAAATATGGACTCGATGTTTTTGAGTCTCACAAAGAATATCTTTTCGATTCCACAGAGAAAATGATGCGCGCAGAAATAAAGACAATACCGAACGGAGTCTACAAGGGAGAAGCAACCGTATATTATGACGGCAGGACACCCGGTTCAAAGTACAAAATTAGGGTCAAGATAACTGTTGAAGATGAGGAAATCGCTTTTGATTACTCAGACACAGATTCTCAGACTGATGGTTTTGTAAACGGCACTTACACGTCATCTGCGAGTGCTACCCTTTTAACCTTTCTGCAGATGGTCAATCCTGATATGCCTCATAATGATGGGATGGTAAGGCCAGTGAAGATCATCATTCCTGAAGGCACGATTTTGAATGCGAAATATCCGGCTGCAACCACATTCGGAAATCATCTCTGTCCTCCAAATGCCGATGCGATAATCCGAGCACTTTCCCAAGCTATACCCAAAAGAGTGACTGCGGGATGGAACCAGCTTTTGTGTTATCTTACGAGTGGTTATGATCCCAGAAAAAAGAACAACTATGTGGATATAGGATTCATGGGATTGAAGGGTGGCTCCGGAGCCATCCATGGAGTGGATGGGTACGACCACATAGGAATGATAGACGCTTCTGGAGGAGTCCTCGACCAGGATTATGAGATGTTCGAACAGCAAACTCCGTATTTATTGTTAAACCACGAATATTGGCCTGATTCTGCAGGAGCTGGTCAGTGGAGGGGAGGACTTGGTGTTGAAACCAGGTTTAAGATAGGAGGAGAAAACACGAAAGTTGTGACTTTTGGGGATGGGGATGTTGAGGCACCGTTCGGGCTTTTCGGAGGAAAGAAAGCTACGCTAAATACAATAGAACTTCAGCATCCAGATGGCAAAGTGTATAAAACCACAAGCAAAGATTTAGTTGAAAATGTGCCTTCAGGGACAGTTCTCTTCCAGCAAGCTGGAGGTGGAGGAGGTTACGGTGATCCCTATCTCAGGGATTCCGCACAAGTCGCCCAGGAAGTGAAGAACGGAGTCGTAAGCTTCAAGAAAGCAATGGAAGATTACGGGGTGATAGTCGATCAAAAGACTTTCGAGGTAAAGAAAGAAGAGACAGAGAAACTGAGAAAGAAAAAGAAGTCTTAAGGCTTTTTGATTCTTTCGGTCTAGATAATCAACATGCAGTCGCCGTAGCTGTAAAACCTGTACTCCTGGCGGACGGCTTCCTCGTAGGCTCTTTTGATGAAATCCAGGCCCGCAAAAGCCGAGATCATCATCAACAGAGTCGATTTCGGAAGGTGAAAATTCGTCAGGAGCCTGTCCACGGCCTTAAAACTGTATCCGGGGTAGATAAAGAGTCGAGTCGAGCCTTTTCCGGGCTGAATTTTTCCCTCTTGAAAAGCACTTTCCAGAGCGCGGACCGAGGTCGTTCCCACCGCAGTCAAAGGTCTGGATTCTTTTTTGGCCGAGTTTATTATCCGGGAGGCTGATGGGCTGATCGTGTAATCCTCTTCGAGCATCTGGTGGTTTTCGATTTTTGTGACCCTGACTGGCTGAAAGGTGGCCAGCCCCACGTCGAGCGTTATTCGGACGATCGCGGCACCCCTTGCTGCGATTTCTTTAAGAATATCGGGAGTGAAATGAAGACCTGCAGTGGGTGCAGCGATAGCCCCATCGTGTTCGGCAAATACGGTCTGGTATCGTTTTATATCCATGGCCCTCAACTCAGAATTTTTAGACTTGCGTTTGATGTAGGGAGGAAGAGGGGCAAAGCCGACTTTCTTCAGTTTGGGAAGGATATCTCCTGAGGTAAATTGAATCGTCCTCTTTCCTTCAGGTCCGATGCTGGCGATTTTGGCTTCGAACTCATCGGAGAAAACGACAGCATCTCCGAGCCTGACTTTTTTTGCCGGGCGGCAGAGGACTTCCCACAGGCCGTCTCCCAATTCCTTCAAGAAAAGGAATTCAATTTCCTTCCCTTCGATTTTCCCGTAAACTCGTGCGGGGATCACTTTTGACGTGTTCAGCACGAGCACATCATCTTTCTGGAGATATGCCGGAAATTCACTGAACCGGGAATGGATGATTTCCCCTGTTTCCCGGTGGAGGATCATCATCAGCGACTGCTGCCTTTCAGGAAGTGGCTTTTGAGCGATGAGCCCGGCCGGCAGCTCATAATCAAAATCAGCTACCAGCATTGGGATCTGACCCCATTAATCTTTGAAGAGTTTTCTCTGGGAGGAGGAAGATGTTGAAGATGTCAGGCCGAGATGGGCATAGGCTTTTTTGGTGATCTTGCGGCCTCGGGTCGTCCGCTCGAGAAAGCCAATGCGCATTAAGAACGGCTCGTAAATCGACTCGATCGTGTCCTTTTCCTCGTCTATGGCCGCGGCGATCGTGTTGATCCCCACCGGACCTCCGTTGAAGTTTTCGATGATTGTCATCAGGATTTTTCTGTCCACTTCATCCAGACCCAGGGAGTCGACTTCCATCATATCCAGGGAGTTGGTGGCTTCTTTCCCTGTTATTTTTCCCGAGCCTTTAACATCAGCATAGTCTCTCACCCGCCTCAATAACCTGTTCGCCACTCGGGGAGTTCCGCGGGAGCGAAGGGCGATCTGTTCAGCTCCTTTATCGTCTATTGAGACCTTGAGGATGGAAGCCGACCTCATGATGATCTTTTTGAGGTCCTCATTCTTGTAATAATCCAGGCGGTAGATGATGCCGAATCTTCCCCTTAGGGGAGGAGTGATCCGGCCGGCACGAGTCGTGGCGCCAATCAGTGTGAATTTTTTAAGCTTGAGCTTATGGCTTCGGGCACTCGGCCCTTGCCCGATGACGAGATCCAGGCAGAAATCTTCCATGGCCGCATACATGATTTCCTCCACTGAAGGGTGGAGGCGGTGGATTTCGTCGATGAACAATGTTTCTTTGCTCTGAAGATTGGTGAGGATGGCGGAGAGATCGCCAGTTCTTTCGATCACTGGACCGGAAGTGGGCTTGATGCCCACACCCATTTCCTTGGCAATGAGGTAGGCCAGGCTGGTTTTTCCCAGCCCCGGAGGCCCGTAGAGGAGGACGTGGTCAAGCTGTTCATCTCTTTTGCATGCGGCTTTGATGAAAATTTTCAAATTGGCCTTGACGTTTTCCTGGCCGACGAATTCCTCAAAGCTTCGGGGCCTGAGGCTGTCTTCGAAGAGGAGGTCTTCTTTTGTTTTGACTGGGGTGAGCACGGCTTCCATCTTTTCTCCGCTTTTCAAAGCTTGGCCATCCTTTTCAGACTATCCCTGAGAAGCTTCTCAAAGCCCGCTTCAAGCGAGAGCGATTTAATGGCCTCATCCACTACCGTTTCGACTTCCTTTCTTTTGAAGCCGAGGTTCATGAGGGCAGAAATCAAGTCTTCTTTCTCCTCAAAGCCTGAGGCTACCAACGCTCTTTCTTTTTTCTCAAGTTTTTCCTGGAGCTCCACAGCGATACGCAGCGCGGTCTTTTTTCCGATTCCAGGAATTAGAGAAATACGGGCCACATCACTCTTTCGGATGGCATCTTCAAGGTCTGAGGCTTCTATTCCTGAGAGGATGTTCAGGGCCAGCTTCGGGCCTATTCCTGAAATACTGATGAGCTTAAGAAAAATTTCTCTCTCCTCCTCAGTTGAGAATCCATAGAGGGAGAGGGAATTGTCCGTGAGATGAGTATAGATAAACAGCTCCATGGTTTCGTTGAGGTTTCCCAGTTTGAGATAAGTCGAAAGGGGAATCCAGACACAGTAACCCACGCCACTCACGTCAAGGATAGCCTGACTGGTTGACTTTTTTATCAAGTTTCCTTTCAGATAGGCAATCATTCTCTCTTTTTCCTCATGTTTGGGGCTTCCTCTATCTTTTGCTGGAAGAGTCTTGCGTTGAGATGACAGAAGGCGGTCGCCAGGGCATCTGAGGCATCTGTCTCTAGTTTTTCGTCCTCGATGTTGAGGAGCGTTTTCACCATTGCTCTCACCTGGTTTTTATCTGCCTGCCCGTAACCCGTGACCGCTTTTTTTATCTCCAGAGGAGAGTATTCGTGAAGAGAGCAGTCATGGGAAGCCACAGCAACGAGTGTTGCTCCTCTGACCTGGCCGAGAGCAATGGCTGTCTTGATGTTCTGGGCATAAAAAGGATTCTCTATAGCCACCTCATCCGGCTCATATGCCTGCATGATTTCCTCGAGGCGCGATCTGATTTCATTGATTTTATGATGAAAGAGTTTCTTGCGTGACGGCCTGATCGTGCCGGAGCCGAGAACAGTGTAGGAGTTATCAGAGTATTCAATGATGCCGAACCCTGTGGATTGTATACTGGGATCGATTCCAAGGACCCTCATCAAATTTATTTATGAAGAATATTTGGCGATTTCTTCTTCGTCTATATCAAAATTTGCCCAGACATGCTGAACGTCATCATGGTCTTCCAGTTCTTCCATCAACCTCAGGAGCTGCTGCGCCTGTTTTCCCTCCAGCTTGACATAATTCTGAGGGATATACCCTAAGTTGGAAGCGGCCAATTTAATATCGTGCTCCTTGAGTGCGTTGACCACGGCTTCAAAGTCCTCAGGTGGGGTAAAAATTTCATAATTGCTGCCGTCTTCCATCAAATCCTCTGCTCCTGCATCCAGGATGATTTCCAGGAGTTCATCCTCGGAGGCTTTTTCCTGTTCGACAACGACATATCCTTTGCGTTTGAACATCCAGGCCACACACCCGGATTCACCGATATGGCCGCTGTTTTTGGCGAAGATGTGCCTTAATTCTGATACGGTTCTGTTCTTATTATCGGATAATGCTTCGACATAGATGGCCACGCCACCCGGACCGTATCCTTCATAGGTGATTTCTTCGTAGCTGACGCCTTCCAGCTGTCCTGTTCCTTTCATGATAGCTCGTTTGATGTTATCCGCGGGCATGTTCACGGCTTTAGCGTCGGCGATGGCTTTTCTCAATCGGGGATTGGTATCAGGCTCGCCTCCGTCCATGCGGGCGGCCATGGATAATTCACGGATGATTTTTGTGAATATTTTTCCTCTTTTGTCATCCAGGGCCGCTTTTTTGTGTTTAATTGAGGCCCATTTTGAGTGCCCAGACATTTTATCTCCTTTTAAATTGAGTCAGAAAAATTCTAACACAAATATTGTAGGCATGTAAACTATCAGAGTGAAGTATAGAAAGGGGAGAACGGAGGGCAATGCGAAAAGGACATGATCCATAATTCTTAAAAAAGTTTTACTTATTGAGTCTTTTTGGATGTGCGAAATTTTTTGAAAAAAATTCATAAAAAGACTTGACATACTATAGGGGGGTATAGTATATTATA
>SOIA01000335.1 GCA_004378665.1 Candidatus Aminicenantota bacterium | reverse complement strand
CATGAGCTACGACTTGTTTCCCCAGGAAACCTTGGAAAACAAAAAGAGAGTCTTCAGCCAGGCGATAAAAGAAGACTGGGTACTCGGATTCAACCATGACCCGGACCATTTTTTCGGTCAAGTCGAGAAAGTTGAGGATAAATACAAATTCAAAGGGGTCGCGTCTTAACATTTAACATTTTGGTACTCGTTGCTTTTTCTGTGTTTCAATATCTGCAAATTTAAAGTCATATTTATAAAAATCCAATCGAGATATGTCTCCTGTTAAGATGCAGTCCCAATCCTGCAAACTGCCGGGATTCCAGTGAATACCCAGAGGGGCCAGACCTCCTAATCCATCTGGTCTGAGTTGAGTGAGTAGACACGTTTGAATATTTAGAGCGTGGATGTTATATTAAAATTTTAGCAGTGAGTTCCTTGATTCGGGATTATTTTTTTTTACAAACATTCCCACACGCAAAAAGATGAGCTTGAAAGAGTACAAGAAAAAAAGAGATTTCAGCAGGACGCAAGAGCCCTCAGAATCTAAAGCGAATAAGAAAGGAGAGGGATTGATCTATGTCATCCAGAGGCATCACGCCTCTCATCTCCATTATGACCTTCGCCTTGAAGAGGAGGGAGTCTTGAAAAGTTGGGCGATACCCAAATCACCGCCTGAGGAAACGGGAATCAGAAGGCTTGCCGTCCAAACTGAAGACCACCCCTTAGGGTACGAGGATTTCGAAGGGACAATCCCGGAAGGCGAGTATGGAGCCGGGAAGGTCGAGACCTGGGACAGTGGCGATTATTTCCCTATTGAATCCGATTCGGCAAAAAGAGTCATCGAAATAAAAGGAAAGAAAATTAAAGGAAGATACGCTCTGATCAAGTTGAAGCCGAAAAACCCGGATGATAAGAACTGGCTTTTTTTCAAGCTCAAAGGCAATACATAATCCGAGTTTCCAGGATAGGATTCTCAGAAAGGAAATAAAATGAAAGACGAAGAAAAAATTGCCTGTCATGTCTGCAAGAAGGAGATCCCCAAGGCAGCGGCTGTCCACTCTGAAGGACAGGAGTACGTCCTCCATTTCTGCAATGTCGAATGCATGGATTACTGGAAAAAAGAGCAAGAGAAGAAGAAGGAAGAGGAATAGAAAAAGGAACAACAGAAATAGAGACGATAACCTGAATTATCGACCAAGGAATCTATTCAATACATTCAATCTTTAAGATCCTGAATTTTTTCAGGATTTTTAAGCAGATTCAATCGGGAATGAGGGGAACCTTCAGAGAGTTATATTCGTATAATGTATTGATATGATAAGGACAGGAGGAGTCCATGTTTAAGAAAATATTCATCCCACTACTCATCATAATCGTGATTGCCGCTGTCATTTTCTTGAAGGCCAAGAATTCCTCGAACGGAAAGGACAACGGGATCGAGATGATCAAAGTCCAGAGAGGTGACATCGTCGAGAATGCCCTGGCCATCGGCCGGATCGAACCGAAAAAAGAAATCGCAGTCAAGTCGAAAATGTCCGGTATTGTGAGGACCGTTTTTGTGGAAGTCGGTGATAATGTTAAGATCGGAGAACCACTTGTTGAGATCAAGCCGGATCCCACCCCCTTGGAGTTTGCTGAGGCCAAGAGAAATGTCGAGATGGCGATAGTGACCCTTGAGAGGGCCGAAAACGAATATAAACGAATGAAAAAATTATTAAACGATAATCTGGTCTCCCAGCAAGAATTTGGTGTGGCCGAAAATGAATACAAGCAGCTTCAACTGAGAGTGACAATAGCCCAGGAAAGATTGGCCTTGATCGAGGAGGGAAAGACGAAGATCGCTGACCGCCAGGTGGATACAGTCATAAAATCTCCTGTGGAGGGAATGGTTCTCGAGCGAAGAGTTAACGAGGGAGACCCGGTCGTCCCGCTGACCTCATACCAGGCCGGCACAGAACTTTTCCTTCTGGCGAATATGGAAAACCTGATTTTTAAAGGAACCGTAGACGAGATCGATGTGGGTAAGCTCGAGGTTGGAATGATGGCTGAAT
>SOIA01000388.1 GCA_004378665.1 Candidatus Aminicenantota bacterium | reverse complement strand
TCTGTCGTCTCAGCCGTAGAAGCGGAGAAGGGCGGTGCTCGCAGAGTCGAGCTGTGTGATAACCTGCTGGAAGGGGGGACGACTCCCAGCGCGGCGAGTATCCAGCTGGCAGGTAAAATTCTCTCCATCGACCTGAATGTGATCGTACGGCCGAGGGGAGGAGATTTCTGCTATTCCGACGTGGAATTCGAGGTCATGAAGAGTGATATCCTTGCAGCCAAGGAGCTGGGAGCAGATGGTGTGGTGATCGGCATTCTGGATGTGGAAGGACGGGTAGACAAGAAAAGAACCAGGGAATTGATCGATATGGCCAGGCCCATGAGTGTGACATTCCACAGGGCCTTTGATATGACAGCCGACCCTTTCCAGGCTCTCCAAGATCTTATCGACTTGAAAATCGACCGCATCCTCACTTCCGGTCAGAAGAACACGGCTGAGGAAGGCATCGAGCTCATCTCCGATTTGGTGAAACAAGCTGGAGAAGATATCATCATCATGCCCGGCTGCGGCATCACCGCCGAAAACATCGAGAGATTGGCAAAGCAGACTGGCGCCAAGGAGTTCCATGTTTTTGCGGTGAAAAAGGTCGAAAGCCCGATGGCCCACCGGAATCCAGAGGCGTTCATGGGAGCACCAGTAGAAACCTCGGAATACGAAACATCCATAACCGATGCGGATGAGATACAGAAGATCGTATCTCGTCTACAGAAAGAATAAAGGGGGAGAGTTTTAGGCTCTAAGCTTCTTCTTCTCCAGCGTGCGCATAACCTTTGTCAGCGATTCAAGAAAGGGAGTGGGAGTCCCGGTTTTTTTCCCATAGTCGATGATCGGCTGGAAAACATATTCAATCGGATTTCCAGACTCCAAATCCATAGAAGTTGAAGGCTTGTGGTCACCCGCGTTGGATAGATAGGACACTCCTTTTTCAAAAAAGTCTTCTCCAAACTTGTATCCCACTTTCTTGGCCACCTGGATGCATTCCTGAAGGATCTGTTCGCAGAGGAATCGAGTCTCTTCTCCATCCATGGCTTCTTTCATCGTTGTGTCTGTCGTGGCGCAGACAGGCATGAGAGAAGCGTTGAGGATTGTTTTTTTCCATTCATGTTTCTTTATATCCGGGGAGAAATGAGTCTCCAGGCCGGCTTCGGTGACGAAATCCGCTATCTCTTTGGCCGAAGACTCATTCTTGGGAGAGATTACGCCGATATAGTTGGGAGGATTGAAGAAGGACATTTTCATAACACCAGGTTTTTCGATCACCCCGGCATAGTTGATGACGAATCTCAGTATGTCCTCCTGACTGAATTGCTCAGCGGCTCGGTCTTCGTTGTCGATCCCGTTTTGGAGAAGCACGATCTTTTGTCCGGGCTTAAAGAGCGGTTTGATCTCTTTCAGGAGAGAATCCGTGAAATTGGATTTGACGGAAACGAATATCAAGTCCACTTCAAACTGACTCAGACTGGCCGTGGAATATCCTGTGCCTTTGACTCGAGCTGTGAAATTGTCACCCACGCCTGTGACAGTGATTCCGTTTTCCTCTACGGCAGAGATGAGCTCTTTTTTAATATCGATGAGATAGACGTTTTCTTTATTCCGGGCAAGATAGGCCGCCATGATGCTTCCTATCGGACCGGCTCCGATGACTGCGATATTATGATTCGGCATGGATTCTTCCTTTCCGCCCTCTGCTTCGCATTTTTGCGGAGTTATTATAGAAAAAGTCCCCTTCCAATGCAAATAGACAGGGACGTGAAAGAATTAGGAGATATTTAATTATTTTCTATTGAACAGCAACTTTATAAACCAAATATTCTTGTGTATATATTTGCCAGAAATGAAACAGATAAATTCCTCGCATTCTGGGCTTAAAAGAGCATGTTGCCTCGAATGAATCCAGTACTTGGATTTGGCTGCCTTTACCTTTTGCGTATGCTTTGATCCAGACGCTTGTTCCTGAGTTTTTAAGGTCAATATGAGAGAATTTATACCCTGGAGTGGGAGTTTCACAGTACATCTTAAAGATAATATCTTGGCCAAAGT
>SOIA01000371.1 GCA_004378665.1 Candidatus Aminicenantota bacterium | reverse complement strand
CAAACTCCGAACCAAGAGTGGAGACTATATCTGGGTGGAGACCGAAGCCTCGATCATTTACAGGGAAGGACAGCCCTATGCGATTCAGGGAATTGCGAGGGATATCACTGAATCCGTTCGGGCAAATACCGCACTGAAAGAAAGCCAGGAAAGATACCGCACACTGGCTGAAAACGCGACGGACGGGATCTATATCATCGGTGCGGATGGCTTCGAATACGTCAATCCCGCTTTTGAGAAAATCTTCGGCTACAACTCAAAAAAAGTCTGTCACGAAGAGTTCAACTTCCTGGATCTTATTCATCCCGATGACAGAGAGCTGGTGTTGAAAAGAGAGAAAGCCAGGAGGAAGGGAGAAGAACTCCCTCCTGAATACTCCTTCAGGATTCTCACAAAGAATAAAAAAACCAAACATGTGGAAGTCAGCACAGTTCCTCTCCCAGGAGAGAAATTGAGGGTTCTTGGAATCCTCCGGGATGTCACAAAACGAAAATTGGCCGAGAAAGCACTTCATGAAAGTGAGGAAAGGTACAAAACTCTGGTGCAGACTTCTCCCGATGCAGTGACCGTTACAGACTTAGAGGGAAACATCACTTACGTCTCCGAACAAACACTCCATATTCATGGATTCAAGAATACCAAGGAATTGATTGGCAAAAATACCCTCGTCCTGATCGCACCGGATGAACATGAAAGAGCAATGAAAAACCTAAGCAAGACGCTCAAGGTCGGTTACATCAAAGATGTGGAATATACGCTACTGAAGAAGGATGGGACGTCTTTTATCGGAGCATTGAACTGTGCTGTCATCAAAGACGCGGAAGGTCAACCGAAGATGTTCATCGCGACCACAAGAGATATCACAGAGAGAGAAAGAGCAAAGGAGAAAATCAAAGAATCCGAGGAACGCTACAAGGACCTGGTGGAAAAAGCCGGAGTGGCCATCCTCATTGATGACAAAGAAGGCAATGTCCAATACTGCAACAGAAAATATGCAGATATGTTTGGGTATTCACTGGAAGAAATCGGAAGTAAACCCATCTTCTCTATCGTTCATCCGGATGATGTGGAAAGAGTCCGGAAATTCCATAAAGGACGCATTCAAGGGAAAAAAGTCCCGTCAGAATACGAATGCAAGGGAATCACAAAGGACGGAAATATCGTCTATATGGAAATCCATGCGGATGCGCTTCAGGATAACGGAGACATCATCGGGACGCGTTCGTACATATGGGATATCACTGAACGGAAAAAAGTGGAGGAAGCCGTCCAGGCATCCGAAGAGAAGTTCAGAACGCTGTTTGACTCAGCAGCTGATGCGATCTTTATCCACGATTTAGACGGGAATATCCTGGAGGTCAACGAGGTCGCATGTGAACGCTTGGGCTACAAGAAGGAAAAGATCTTGAACATGACATTGGCGGATATTGACCGGCCGAAACAGGCTGTCGGAACTCCTAAGCGTATCGAAGAGCTGTACCAACGCGGACACATTTTCTTCGAGACCGCCCATGAGAATAAAGACGGGACTGTGATTCCGATCGAATTGAGCAGCCGAATCATCGACTATGAGGGTAAACCCGTCGCTCTCAGCATCGCGCGGGATATCACTGAACGCAAACTGGCTGAAGAAGAACGCAAACAGAGCTTTGAAAGGCTGAGACAATCCCTGGAAGAAACGATCAACGCACTGGCTACTGCTGTGGAAATGAGGGATCCCTACACTGCGGGTCACCAGCACCGGGTGACAAGCCTGGCCACCGCGATTGCCGAAGAGATGGGCCTATCTAAAGAGAAAATCGAAGGCATCCGAATGGCTGGAGTGATCCATGATGTGGGCAAAATCCGCGTTCCGGCCGAAATCCTCAGCTGGCCCGGGCAGCTCACAGAGATCGACTTCAACCTGATCAAAACGCACCCTCAAGTCGGCTATGATATCCTCAAGAGAATCGAACTCCCCCATCAAGTCACAAAGATCATGCTTCAGCACCACGAACGAATGGATGGATCAGGGTATCCGGAAGGCTTGAAAGGGAAAAA
>SOIA01000287.1 GCA_004378665.1 Candidatus Aminicenantota bacterium | reverse complement strand
AGAGGCACGTTTAACTCAGCTATGGTTTGAACAGGGTGAATAGAAGAATCAGGACAACTCACTAACCAAGTATGTTATGTATTGTATTCGAGATGTCTGAATGATTCATGCATTAAGATTCCAGATGGCATAGTTCAGGGCAGCTGCAAAGCACACCCAGAAAAAGTAAGGGATGAGGAGCACACCAGCCAACCTGGATACTTTGAGCAATTTGATTATAGTCAGAAAGATGGCCGCCAAAAGAAGTACAATCTCGATGAAAGCAAAAAACGGGGATTTTAATCCGAAGAACAGGATCGGCCAGAACATGTTGAGAGCTAAATGGACGCCAAACCACAACATGGCTGTCTTAACTCCGGGATAATGCAGAGTTTTCTGCCACACAAGAAAAAGAGATATCCCCATCAGCACAAACAGACTGATCCAAACAGGAGAAAACACCCAGTTGGGCGGAGTGAGTGACGGCTTAGCAATGGATGCGTACCATGCGGGGAAGGAAGGAGTGATGAACAGAGAGCCCACAAACCCGGCCAACTGACAGACGATGAGACTTACGATGAGCTTAAAAATGTCTTTCTCTTTCATGTCTGATCTTTCTCCTTTTAAAATGCGCCGTTGAGGTGTATCTATCATGGATTTTTCCACCACCTGGAGTGAATGAGAGAATAATTTTGTTCTGGACATTTCAGATTATATAGAATTGGAACTTAAAAAAATACAAAATTTTACTTGACATACATAATAATTGTATTATATTATTAGTACAATCTAAATGAAGCGAGGCATCCATGTTCCGCACTGACATTGATTTCAGTTCTCCTCTGCCGATCTATCGGCAGCTCATCTACATGATTAAACTGGAGATACTCTCCGGTCGGTTGAATGATGGCGACCAGCTTCCGCCGATCAGAGAACTGGCCAAAATTCTGAAATTGAATCCCAATACTGTCGCAAAGGCATACTACAGTCTGGAGGAAGAAGGCTTCATAACAAGCAAGCGAGGCAGCGGCAACTGGGTGAACTATAAAAAGGCCAGGCTGGACAGCCTCCGCAAAGTGATGATTGAGGATGAATTCAAGAGTTTCCTGGAAAGAGCATTTTCTCTGGGAGCTTCTTTAGGCGATATCAAAAATCTAATTAAGAGGTATTCGGACAATGACTGAAAATATTGCAGAAGTCGAAAATCTCAAGGTCAGGATAGGACGCAATAAAGTCCTTGATAATATCAGTATCCAATTTCAAAAAGGGGAATCTGTCGTCATCGCCGGAAAAAACGGAGCAGGAAAAACAACCTTCCTGAAATGCCTGGCGAATGTCATCCTGCCAGATCAAGGCCGTATCGAATTCAGTGAAACGGTACCTCAGGAAAAAATAGGTTATATTTCTGACCAGCTCAGTCTTTTTGAAAATTATACGGTCAAACAGGGCATCGACTTTCATTCTGCTGTTTACCGGATACAAGATTTTGATACCACATTGATCAACGAACTCAATCTGAACCTGAATCAAAAGATCAAAAGCCTCTCGGCTGGAGAGAGGACTCTTTATCATTTGGGTCTCATTTTAGCTCAAAAGCCAGAAATCCTGTTTGTCGACGAAATCATACACGTTATCGACCCTTATTTGAGAGAAAAATTCCTGGAAGCTGTGATTGACTTGATCGACCGCTTCCAGACAACAGTTGTCATGGTCAACCACACCTTTACTGAAATTGAGAAGATACCGGATAGAGTCCTTGTTATGGAAAAAGGGCAGTTTATCCTGGATGAAAAAACAGAATCTCTAGGAGGAAAGCTCAAAAAGGTCGTCGCAAAGGAAGAAATCCCTGAAGAGGTTCCCTGTATTTTTAAAAGAGAGGCATCGTATCTTAAAGAATACTTCATCTATCCTTTTGATGAGGAATTCAGAAAAAAATTCCCCAATGATTATAAAGACATCAATCTCAACGAAATCATCAAGGCATTCATCGGAGGCCAGTATGTTAAAGAAAGAAATCAGTGACGTTTTAAAACAGACCGCTATCTTCATAGTCTTCCTATTCGCTC
>SOIA01000146.1 GCA_004378665.1 Candidatus Aminicenantota bacterium | reverse complement strand
TCTTTATCACGGAAATAAAGATGCTTCCTCGAGATTAGGAGGTGAAAAGGTCTTTGGTGGAAAAATTCGGCTCGCTGGTCAGGTTCACTCCAAGTCTTTTCAAACCCGCCTCATCCCCGGGAGTGGGAATGTGAGTCAAATGAACTTCACATCCCTCCAACTCTCTCAGCTTGCTCAGAGCCAATTTGGCAGTCGGGTTCGAAGTCGCACTGATACTCAAGCTGATCAGAGATTCTTCTAAATCCAGGCTGATCGATTTTGCGTTGAGAATGTCTTTCTTCAAACTCGATATGGAGTCAATGATCTCCGGAGACAGGATATGAAGGTGATCCGGAATCTCAGCGAGTTCTTTTACGGCATTCAACACCAGGCTGGATGCCGCGTGCATGAGAGGAGAATTTTTACCGGTGACGATCGATCCATTCTTCAGTTCGATGGCTGCCCCGCAAAAAATCCCTTTGTGTCCCTTTTTTGCTGCTTTTGCTTCCAGGGCTGCCTTCTTTGCCGGCTTCACCACTCTCCTGTGTTCAGGCTGGACATTTAACTTTTTCATCAGAAGCTCTACTCTCTGGACCGTATCATTATCCACGAACCCCATGACATACTCGCAAGAATACCTGAAATATCTCCTGATCACTTCCTGTTTGGCAGCTTCCTGGACGGCCTTATCATCACTGATCCCTGAACTGGCCCGGTTAACTCCCATATCCGTGGGAGATTTGTACATGGATTCAGCTCCTGTAAGTTTTTCCAGAATCCTCTTCAATACAGGAAAAATCTCGACATCACGGTTATAGTTCACAGCCGATTTTCCGTAGGCTTCGAGATGAAAGGAATCGATGAGGTTGAAATCGCCGATATCTGCTGTTGCCGCTTCATAGGCCAGGTTGACAGGATGCTTCAGGGGCAGATCCCATATCGGAAAAGTCTCGAATTTGGCGTAACCTGCTTTTATTCCCCGTTTGTAGTCGTGGTAGAGCTGTGAGAGACAGGTGGCCAGCTTTCCGCTTCCCGGCCCCGGGCCTGTGACCACAATGAGAGGTTTTTCAGACGGTATGTAGCCATTGGCTCCATAGCCCTCATCGCTGACAATGACTTCGACATCTGTCGGATACCCTTTGGTAAACCCATGTGTATACACCTTGATGCCGCGTCTCTCCAGTTTATTCTTGAAAATTCTCGCTGAAGGCTGATTATCGAAACGAGTTATGACAACCCCGAGGACACTCAAGCCCCACTCTCTGAGATCATCAATTAGCTTAAGGGCATCCACATCATAAGTGATTCCAAAATCTGCCCTCACCTTCTTCCTTTCAATATCACCCGCATAAATACAGAGGAGTATATCCGCTCTGTCCTTGAGCTTCTGGAGAAGTCTCATCTTGACATTCGGATCAAACCCCGGGAGGACACGTGAAGCGTGGTAGTCAAAGAGAAGCTTCCCCCCAAACTCCAAGTATAACTTGTTGTTAAACATCTTCACTCTTTCCAGGATTGCAGAGGCCTGCTCCTTCAAATATTTCTCGTTGTCAAAGCTCTTTTTCGGGGGCATTCCCAACTCCTTATCGACTCATCAGGCTTCTCTTCTCTATCCTTTTTTTACATCAAGAGCATATGATTTTACACAAGTATATTCATTTTTGTCAAAATTCCAGAAGCTCAAAGCAACCAATGGGCAGATGGGTGAGCTTGACAAGTTCTACCTTTTAATGGTAATTATTGGGTTTATAAAATGTCAGAAGAACCCCCGCCTCCCTTTTAATATGGAAAAAATCGAAAACCCCTATTTCAGGAAAAACTCTTTTTCTGGAGTCCTGGATAAAAACTTGAAGAGACTCGAAAAGAGACTGGGAATCTCTCTATCTGTGCGCGGGGACAGCCTGATGATAGACGGAGCCCAAAACAAAATCGAATTCGCTAAGCGCTACTTCAACAAAATGAATGAACTCCAGGAGAAAGGCTACATTCTCAAAGAAGAAGACTTCCACATCGTCCTCGACCTTCTGGAGGAAGGCGGCTCTCAACAACTGGATGATTTCTCTCCTGCAGAACCTTTGAGCCTCTCCCGAAAATCCGTCACACCCAAAAGCCTCAAGCAGCAAGAATTCATCCAGACCATCAAATCACACGATCTGGTCTTCGGTATAGGGCCTGCGGGAACCGGGAAGACCTACCTGGCCATGGCCATGGCGCTCTCTTTCCTTCAGGATAAAGTCGTGAGCCGCATCATCCTCACACGCCCTGCCGTGGAAGCGGGTGAAAAACTGGGCTTTCTCCCCGGCGACATTCAGCAGAAGATCAATCCTTACCTTCGCCCTCTTTACGATGCTCTCTTTGATCTTGTCCAGACAGAACAGGTCAACAGGTTGATCGAGAGAGGCATCATCGAGATCGCTCCTTTGGCCTACATGAGAGGGAGAACACTCAACAGCTCTTTCATCATCCTGGACGAAGCCCAGAACACGACCAAAGAGCAAATGAAGATGATCCTGACCCGCACCGGATTCGATTCCAAGATGGTCGTTACGGCGGATATCACACAGATCGATCTCCCGCAGCCCAATAAATCCGGAGTCTTGCATTCCATGAAAATTCTCTCTAAAATAAACGGGATTGAATTTGTCCACTTCAGCGAGAGGGACGTTGTCAGACATCCCTTGGTTCAGAAAATCATAAAAGCCTACCAGAAGGCTGAGGCAAAAATTCGTAAAGGCAAATGAACTCGATATCCTTCAAAAACCTCAAGTTTTTCAAATCCAAAGAACCTAAAGCGCCCAGAACCAAGAAGAGCGCCCCAAAAGAAGAACAGAAAAAACCGGACTTCTGGAAAAATCTTATCAAGAATCCCTTTCTCTATCTCTTCGTGTTCGTGGCGGTTATCTCCTACTTCCTTGCATATCTCCCCTCCAAATCCCTGCCTTCTGACCTCATCGAAGGGGAAATCGCCTCCTTGGATATCGTCGCTCCTGAAGACCTCACCATTGAGGATACTGAAGCAACCGAGAAAAGAAGGAACGAGGTAGGGGAAGCGACTCTTCTGGTCTATGACCTCGACCCGAATGTCTACCTGACCGCCGAAGAAGAGATCCGAGAGTTCTTCAATTCAGGAAGGGGATGGCTGGAAAAACCGTTATCGGAGAGAAGAAGCGAAGAATTCCAGAGAGAAATTCGAGAAAAATACGACCTTCGCCTTTTCTACAACAATTTGAGGATTCTGATAAACACTAAATTCTCTGATAAAATCGAGGAGAACTTGATCTCCATCCTCGGAAAAGTCTCTCGAAAAGGCATCATCACTTCTAAGGACATCCTTTATCGAGGAGAACAGGAAAGAGGTTTCACTCTCTACATCGAACCCGCACTCGAACGAACAGTAGAATTCGAAGAAATCCTGGATATCCAAGAAGCCATAGAAGCACTCTCTGAAGAAATCGACCAGCTGGATATGCCTCAAAACGAAAAATCTGCGCTCTCTGCGCTTTCCCATCACTGGATCAAAGAAAACATTAAATACAACCGGATAAAAACCGAGGAACGAAAGGAACTGGCCCGCCAGAGTATCGATACTGTTTTCTACACCATTAAGAAGGGGAAAGTCATCCTCCGTAAAGGAGATGTTATCTCCCGGGAAGCACTGGACGAGATCAGTTTGATCAACCAGAATCTCCAGGCCAGACCTGCCTGGCTTATTAATTTTACAGGTACTTTTTTTCTGTTCGGCCTTCTTCTCCTCACACTCTGGTACTACCTGAAATCGATCTTGAAATTCAGACTCGCTCTGAAATACTTCATCATGATGGGTGTGACTCTCATCATCAGCCTTATTTTTTACAAACTCTCACTCTTTTTGGCTGGAACGTTCAGCGAGAGCGCGAATTTTTCGCTATTTTCACATTCCGAAACCTATTTATACGCATTTCCTTTTCAGCTCGGCGTGCTTCTGTTTGCATTCCTCGCAGGAAGCCAACTGGCACTATTCTACTCCGTCATCAACAGTATACTTGTGGGCTACCTGTTCAAGGGCGATTTTTACCTGATGGTCTTCTGCTTCATCGGAAGTCTTGCCGCGATCTACGGAATCAAATATTTCGGTAATCAGAACCGGACATCCGCCCTTCGGACAGGCCTTCATTTGATTGCCCCGATCAATATTTTCGTCATTTTAACCATTAAGCTCATCACGGAGAAAATGGGTTCTGTGGACATCTTCGTCAGCGAACTCATCATGGGACTCATCGGGGGTGTCCTCAGCGCTTCCCTGGCATTCCTGTTCCTCCCTGTTTTCGAAAGCCTCTTTGGCTTCACCACCCAGTCCAAGCTCCTGGAGCTCGCGAACTCGGAACTCCCGATCTTCAGGCAGATGGCTATTGAGGCGCCCGGCTCATACCACCATTCTCTCCTCGTCGCATCGCTCGCAGAAGAAGCGGCCGAAGAAATCAAGATGGACCCCATGCTGGCCAAAGCCAGCGCCCTCTACCATGATATCGGGAAAATCAAAAGACCCGAGTATTTCATCGAGAATAAAATGCGCAATCCGGACATTCACAAAGACCTCACTCCCAGCATGAGCACACTCGTGATCATAAACCACGTCAAAGAAGGAGTGGAACTGGCAAAAAAATTGAAGCTTCCCGCTGCCATAAAAGATATCATCGAACAGCACCATGGGAATTCCCTCGTCAGGTATTTCTTCCAGAAGGCCAAGGAAAAATACGATCCCGAAATGCAGAAAATAAAAGAGGAAGCGTACAGATATCCTGGCCCTATACCGAAAAGCAGAGAAGCCGCAATGATCATGCTGGCTGACTCAGTGGAGGCAGCCGCGAGAAGCCTGAAATTCCCCTCACGCCCCAACCTGAGCCGGATGATCAACGAGATCTTCAACAGCTATCTCGAAGATGGCCAGCTCGATGACTGTGATTTTTCCCTTAAAGAGCTCAGGGCCATCGCCTCATCCTTCCTCGAAACACTCTACACGCTCTATCATCCCCGAGTCGAATATCCTGGCTTCGACTTCGAAATGACAAAGAAGAAAAACGCCTCGAAAAATAAAAAACCGAATGATAGAAATAATAAATCAACAGCATAGATACTGGTTGAACATCAGAAAATTCAAGGAGTTGTTAAAGAGACTTTCCACGCACTACAAACTGAACGACCCGGAAATCACTCTGGTCTTCACGGATAACAGAACCATCAAGAAACTGAATAAACAATACCTGAAAAAAGATGCTCCGACCGATGTCCTGAGTTTCCCCATCGGTGAAAAAGGCGCAGACAGGAAATACTACCTCGGTGACATCGTTATCTCGGTCCCCCAGGCATTCAAGCAGTGTTTCTCAGAGGAGCACGGCCTGGAAAGAGAGCTGGAGTTTCTAACCATACACGGTTTTCTCCATCTTCTCGGGTATAAGCACTCAGAGGGAATCGAGGAAGAGGAAGAAAAAATGGAGAACCTCCTCTCAGAAGATTGATATGGACATCGAATATTTAAAATGGACGGGATTCTTCCTGAGTTTCCTGGCTGCGTTTCTATTTTCGCTCTTTCACCTGTCATTGAGCTCCCATTCAAAAATATCCCTCAGCCGCTTCCTCGAGGAAAAAGACAAGAAATACCGCACCAAAATCCTTGAAGCCTTTGATGAGATCAAAACCGCAGTCGGATTCTTGAGGATCATCTTTCTCATCGCATTCCTGGTCTATCTGTTCACCGTATTCCCACGATTGAGATTCTGGCCTCTCTGGATGTTCCTGATTTCTCTCGGGATTCACTTCGTGTTCTTCGACTCCCTGCCCAGACTTCTCAACGCGCTGAACACAAAGAGAATCCTTGGCCTTTTCCTCCCCTCCTATGGGCTTGTCCGTATCCTCGCTTATCCTTTGCTGGCCATCGCAAGAATCAAAACATCAGGCGAAGAACAGGAAGAGCTCCGGGAAGCCTCGGACGAGGAGATCCAGGCCTTTATCGAGGAGGCGCAGGAAGAAGGAATAATCGAGACAGAAGAACGCGGGCTCCTGAAGAGCGTTGTGGAATTCGGGGATACCGTTGTTCGCGAAATCATGACTCCCAGGGTTGATATGACTGCTGTCAAAAAAGATTTCACCATCGAAAACCTCAGAAAGCTGGTCATCAAAGAGAAACATTCCCGCGTGCTGGTTTACAAAGACATGGTGGACAACGTCGAAGGGATCGTGATCGCCAAGGACCTTCTCGAGTATGCAGATGACAAACTTAAAAACAGCTCCATCGAACCCCTTATCCGGCCTGTGTACTATGTTCCTGAGTCAATGAAAGTCGCAGAACTCCTCAAGGAGCTCCAGAAGAGGAAACAGAAACTGGCTGTGGTAGTGGACGAACATGGAGGTGTATCCGGTCTCGTCACCATAGAAGACCTCGTGGAAGAGATCGTCGGAGAAATCCAGGATGAATACGACAGGGAAGAAGTGCAGATCACAAAGAGAGGCCCATCGGATTACATCGTTTCAGGCGATGCGGAGGTTGAGGAGATCGAGGAGCTTTTTGACCTGGAATTCACTGAAGGCAACTATGTCACGATCGGAGGCCTGATCACGCATCATTTTAGACGCCTGCCTGATATTGGAGAAAAACTTCAAATCCAAGGCTTGTCTCTTGAAATTCTCGAGGTCGACCAGAAGAC
>SOIA01000325.1 GCA_004378665.1 Candidatus Aminicenantota bacterium | reverse complement strand
AGTGAGCCTGAGGTCTGTGGCCAGACAGTCAAGGAATTTTTTAAACCGGGTGAAGAAAATTTCTCCGAATATCGAGGTTTTGGGCCCGGCGCTAGCTCCGGTCTCAAAGTTAAGGGGGAAAAGCAGGGTTCAGGTCATACTCAAGGCGCGGCAAAAAAAAGAGCTGGATGATGTTCTTGAGAGGTTGCTCAAGTCAGTTAAAGCGAGAAAATCCGTACTGGTTCATGATTCGTAAAGAGGCGGGTGAACGCCCTTCCAGGAGTTTTGAGAACTCAGAAAGACAGAGTGTGATTATACGTCTGCGTAGTCGGCAAAGAAGATCGTCAGATAGGCTATCGCCTGCACAGGGTTGCCAGCGATGTCATCTCCATAAAATGTGATAGTTGCCACCACCTGCAGGAGTTCATTGGTTATTTGGATATCGAATAAGGGAGGTGCGTTTTTCGCCTGATCTCGGACAATGACAAAAGAGACATCCACGGTGGAATCAATATCTAAAGCCACTGATAGACTGCCACTGAAATCTGCGGGAGTGCCGGAAATGGCGGCAGTCGAATCGACGTAGGTGTATCTGACATCGTAAGAATGAAGTACTATTCTGTTCTGGTAGGATGGGCCCAGGCCGATGGTTTCCGGCGCTTTGAGCCTGGCTTCTAATGTGGCGGTTATGATGTCGGACACTACGGTTGGCGGCAGCATTGCAGTTTCCAAAACATCTGACTGGAGAAAATCTGCCGAATCTCCGGTAGCCGTGTAGCCGTTTATTCTCGTGACCAGGAGTATGCTGCTGCTCGCGTGTTCGGGATTGACTTTGTCGCAGGACAGAAGAAAAAGGAGACAGGGAAGAAGAACCACTATTTTCAAAACTATTGTCGTTTTTTTCATTTTTGCACCCCTATTGTTGGACTATTCTGGGAGTGATGAATATGAGCAGCTCTCTGTGCTCCTTTGTGCGCGCGAAATTCTTGAACAGGGATCCCAGAATCGGAATTTTATGGAGAAAAGGCACTCTTTCTCGCGTGATGGAATCTTCTGATCTGTAGATACCTCCGATCACGGTTGTTCCTCCGTCGGGAACCATGACTCTGGTTTTGGCACTTTGCGTTAAAATCGGTGGAATTCCGTTGACCAGGTTGGCAAAGTCCGCAGCGTCGTTCCTGATATCTATGTCCATGATGATGGTTCCCTCAGCGGTGATCTGAGGTGTGGCTCTCAGCTCCAGTGCAGCATTCTGAAACCTGACTGAAGTGGTGAAGTTCGCGACAGTCTGAACAGGGATCTGGCGACCCTGGATGATCTCGGCTTGATGGTTGTTCTGAGTCGTTATCAGCGGAGAGGAAATGATACGGCCCTCACCGCTTCTCTCCAGGGCAGAGAGCGCCATGTCTACCCTGAAGGAATCACCTAAATTTGCGAAAGAAAAGCCTACGACTGAAGTGAACGCGGGGGCCGGGAGATTGATCGCATATCCGCCAAGGGGTCCTCCGATTCCTCTCGTCACGATCCCCTGGGGGATCATCGCTCCATCAGCAGCCACGCTGTGCGGGAATGTGAGAGATGTCGGGTTTCCGTAAAAAGGGTCTGCGGCTCCCCGGAATCCCCATTGGATTCCCAGGTTCTTGACAAACGTGGAGGAAGCTTCGACCACACGAGCCTCAATGGAGACTTGCGGTGTCGGTGTATCGAGCAAGGCGATGAGCTGTTCCAGAAGATCGAATCTATCGACAACGTCCGATATGATCAGAGTGTTTGTCCGTTCGTCGATAATCAGTTCTCCTCGCCTTGAGATCTTTCTGGAGAGGAGACCCTGGACGTCTGAAGCCCGGGCGTAAGAGAGCTCATAATATTTTGTCTGGAGAGGTCCGGCCAGCTCCTGGCTTTCCTGCAGTCTCAATCTCTCCTCTGCCTCCCGTGTGAGAGTGGCAACTGGAGCGATCCGGAGGACGTTTCCTTCGATGGTTTTTCCCATTCTGTTCGGTCTGAGAATGAGATCGAGAGCCTGATCCCATGGGACGTATCTCAAGTCGCAGGTGACAGTGCCGCGGACATCCGGGTCAAACACGACGTTCAATCCGGCGAAGTCGGCAAGCCAGAGGATGACATCCTCCAGGTCTGCGTTTTTAAACCGGAGGGCTCCGATGATTTCGCCTCTATACCCAACCTCTTCTCCGGCGATGGTCCTTGGCCTGTACCGTTCCGAGGGGACTTCTGCCGGACGTTCTACCGGCGGTTTGGCTTCGGGAGGCGTCACGGGCTCGACAGGTTTCTCCACCTCAGGTGGAACTTCCACTTCGGGCTCTGCAGTAGGGGCCACTGAAGGAAGAGCCCGGACAACGGGGCCTTTGGTGAAGGATGCATGAATTTCATTCCTGGTGATTTCCAGCGCGTAATGACGTGGTTCAGACAGGTCGAAAACCAGTCGGGCGATCGTATAGGGATCTTCTCTCTGGAATTGTCCTGTTCTCACCCTGAAGATGCCCAGCCTCTGGACAGGATAAGTGTATGTTGGATCAGGATAGAGAGTATCGAAAAAATCGACAACCAGACGGAGAGGATTTTCCAGGGCGAAGACCTGCGAAACAGTGGCTTCACTCAATCTGGCAGTGACATCGAGACTGTCGGTCCTCTCAATAATCCCGACTCCTACGAATCGGATCGCCTTTTGGGGCATCCTCTTGAGCTTTTCCTCGGTTTCAGAAGTGAGGATGTAGCCGTCGAGCGTTCTTTGGATCCTGTTTAGCTCAACGACTGTGAATCCGTTGGAGGTGTAGAACCGGTAGGGAACTTTCTCCAGAAGCTGTATCAGAAGACGAGCGGTGTCCGCACCTGTTTTTTCGATCTTGATGTCTTCAACGTAGAGAGATTCCTTTAGGTCGATCGAGATCTCTGCATCGGCAGTGACCTTGTTCAGTTCAACAACAATAGTCGCGGGATCATCCTGAGAGTAGTATGTTCCTGTGATCAGTAGAGGTGCGCTTGATTCGAGAAATATGAGGGTGTTGAGCTCTTCTGTTTGAACGAATATCGAATTTATGCTGACCGAAGACTGGCTGCTGGCGTATCCCCACATCAGGGAAAGGAAACAAAATAATGATATAACCCGGAGTATTTTTTTCTTTTTCATCTTCGCTCCTCTGTGGTGATTTCTTTGACTATATCTTTTGGCTTAAATAAAGGAGAGCCTCTTTCTTGTGTCTTTCGGAAAACGACTTGGGATTCGTTTATCGAGAGGATGAAGCCATCGGAAAATTTATGTCCGACTTTGACAAAAAGAGGAAAGTCCTCAGGACCGGTTATGATTGCTGTGAATTGTCCTCTTGCCTTGACGATCCCGATCACATTCAAATTCTCGACAGATATCTGCGGTCCTTCTTCGCCTTCCGTTGCTCTTCTGGACTCTTGTTGAGCAAGCATGTCTCTGAAAGGATCTTTCCTTCCTTCCCGCTTGTAGGAGGGCCTGGTTTGCTTCGGCATTATCTCGCTGATTTCTTTCTGAATTTCCTGTTTTTCTTCCGTCTGGGCCTCCTGCTTTTCCTGCTGGGCAAGAGCGATCTGGTGACTCAGACAAAGAAGGCAGCCTAAAAGAAAAAGAGACAGTGCTTTTTTCATTTTTTACTTCCCCCTTGCTTTTTTCCCCTTTTTGGCTGGGGGTTCTTCCCGGAAAATGTAAGTTTTGGCTGTGTAGGAAGCGGAAATGGTGTTGGTATCGGTCTGCTTCTGGAGTGCCTTTATCGAGAAATCCTCAATATTGAAGAGGCGGGGAAAGTTGCTCACCCTATCGAAGAAGAGCGCGAGGTTGTGGTAATCGCCGGTGATTTCCAGGTCGATCGGCCATTCATAGTAGAATTCCTTCTGGATCTCCCCTTGAGGATCGAATTTGTCGATCTTGAGTCGGGAGTCGATGGCGAGCTGCTGCATGTTTCTCAAAATGTCCCAGATTTCTCTTCTTTTGGGGATGATCTGTTCGAGTTCACTGAGTGTTTCATTCAGGACCGCGATTTCCTTTTCGATTCTGTCCAGCTGTCTTTTTTTCGATTGAAGATCTTTGACTTCTGCGACGATTTTTTCCCTTTCTTCTTGAAGGTTTTGCAGCTCCAAGTTTTTAGGTTTGAACCAGACAAAATAGAGGAGCGCGGCAAGTATGGCGATTAAAAGGAGATGTCCGTACCATGGCCAGTCTTTCATTTTAGTTCCCCTTTTCTTGAACCTTGGTTGACGGTTGAGATATCTGAGGAAAGATATACGTTGCGGTTAAAGCAAAATCCAAGTACTCGTTTCCCCTTCCCCGCCTGCGGGTGGAGGACTGAAGATTCACGTTCTGGAAATACGGGCTTGTCTCCAGGCTGTAGATATAATCTGCGATCAGATTGTTATCCACAGCTCTTCCGCGAATCTGAACTTGCTGCCTGCTGAAGTTGACCTCGGTCAGCCACACCCAGTAAGGAATGTGTTTGCTGAGCTCATTCATTATGTTGACCGCCACTCCCTGTTGGGATTTGAGCAGGTTGATGAGGCTGATCTTTCTCACGATGAGGTCCTGCTGGTCCCTGACTGTTTGGAGCTTGGATGTCACATCTCTGAGCTTGTTTTTCTCCTCCTGCTTGATGTTCAGGAGATTCTTTTCTTTCTTGAGGGCATTGAACTGCAGGAAGCCGACGGCAACCGCGATAACGAAAAAAAGCCCGAGGAGAGAAGTCATCGGGAAGGGTTTTCTTTCCTTGATTGCCTCCGCTTCCCTTGGGGCTGTCGGGACTTTTGGTTCTTCTTTTAAAAGGTTGATTCGTATCATGGCTTTACTCTTCCATTTTTCGAGTTGCTAATCCAGATGCAACCCCAAACATAGAGGCCATTTCCTGGATGTAGACAGGGTCTAATTTTTTTTCGTTGAAGTAGATATTCCGGAAAGAATTGAAGACCTCGGTATCCGTGCCGAACTTCTGCTCGAAGAATTTGGGGAGGTCTTTCAGTTTTGCCAACCCGCCGCTCAGAAGTATCTTTTCGATCTTTCTCTCTCCTCCTTCCCCGGCTTCATAGAATGAGAAAGTTTTTTCAATCTCTTCGATCAGGTTCTCGATGTTCGTGTTCAGGACAGTTTCGACCTGTTCGAGCGGAATATCTTTGGCCGGTATCCCTTTGATGACTTTCTCGGCATCATCAACGCTGAGTCCAAGATCCTTTCTGATGTTCTCAGTAATGATGGACCCGCCGATGGAGAGATCCCGGAATAACTGAGGTTTTTCTTTCTTGATGATAACGATGTTGGTTGTGTTGGCGCCGAGGTTGATCAGAGCCACTGTCTTCTCGCGGTACAGATCCGGGTAATTGATTTCCAGGGCATTCTGGAGAGCAAAAGCATCGACTTCTATGGCAATCAAATTTTTCCGGGCCTGATGGACGACATTGCTGTAATTGGTCAATTTATCTTTTTTGGCTGCGACAAGGAGTATATCGAGATTTTTATCTTCTGAGTCAACCGCGGGTTTCAGGATAGCGTAGTCCACGGCTGTTTCTTCGTAAGGATAGGGAATGTTGTGTCTGGCTTCCCAGATGATGGATTCGGCCAGTTCTTCGGTTTCCATGGAGGGGAGTGATATTTTCTTGATGATGACCGAGCTTCCGGAAAGGGAAATGACAACGTTTTTGTTCGAGATTTTATTTTCGTCAAATATCATTTTTATCGTCTCGGTCACAGCCGTCGAATCCATGATCGTTCCTTCGACTATGGCATCATGAGGAAGGAACTCGAGGCCGATCTTGACGACTTCCCAGAAATCCTCTCCGCCTTTTTTCTTTGCCTTAAATTCGACAGCTTTTATGGCATAGGAGCCGATGTCCAGCCCGACCAAACCTTTTTCTTTTCCCAACATTCGTCTTACTCCCTTGCGTTTATAGATTTAAACTCGGATGTTTATCTTTAAATTTTTCCCTGAGCCTGTTTTCGACTTGTTCAGGGACCAGATCCTTGAGGCATCCGCCCAGCATGAAGATCTCCTTCACCATTTTTGAGCTGAGGAAAGAATAGCTGAGGTTGGGCATCATGAAAAAGGTTTCGATTTCGGGGTCGAGCTTCATGTTCATCAGGGCCATTTGAAATTCGTATTCAAAATCTGAGATGGCTCTTAACCCCCTGATCACAACTCTGGCGTCATTTTTCTTCGCGAACTCAACCAGCAAACCATGGAAGGCTATGATTTCGGTGTTTTTTTGTTCGGCGAAAACATCCTGGATCATGCTGACTCTTTCATCAGCTGTGAAGAGGGGTTCCTTCTTCGGGTTTTGCAGGACGGCAACCAGAATTCTGTCAAAAATCTTCAGACCTCTTTTGATGATATCCACGTGTCCGTTTGTGATGGGATCAAAGGAACCGGGATACACGGCTTTACGACTTTTTTGTCGATGAGTAGTTTCGCTCATTTTCGTTAAGTTACTATTATCAAAAAAATTATCCTTTGTCAAATCAAAAAGTCACTAAAATTTGAGTAGAAAAAGTGCCAATTTTTGTACATTTTTTTCCGCCATTTTGGACAATTTTGGTCACTTTATTCTTTCCAATACCAACGACGGATCGGCACTCAAAATTTTCTCTCATTGCCTAAAGACATTATCTAAAAATTTTCATTTTTAATTGAAACTACTTTCATAAGTTTACAAGAATCGGCTTTTAGGTCAATCCCCAGAGAGGAGGATTTCAAAGGGTGATTTTTG
>SOIA01000259.1 GCA_004378665.1 Candidatus Aminicenantota bacterium | reverse complement strand
AGAAAGCGGCTTCGCCAGGTCTATGATAAGTTTCATCCTCGAGCTTAATTTTGATGAAAAAGCTTCTCTATCCGGAATCAAAAGAACAGAATGCGCCTTCGTCCCCTCACCCGCCGGTTCCCAAGCGGTTTAAATCCGCCCTGGATGAAATTTTCGAGGTCATGTGTGAGATCATCAAAGAGGGAGTGACAGCCGGAGAATTCCGGAAAGTGGATACAAGGCAGGCGAGTGTCATCTTAGGAGCCATGATCCGAGGATTTCACTTCAGAAGTCCTGTCAGAGACGGAGAATTGAGCGTCCAGGAAAGCACTGACCTGCTTCATAATTTTTTCCTTTACGGGATTAAAAAGGACAGAAATGCATAAAAGGAGATTCAGCATGAGGAAAGGAAGAACAGTTTTTTGGGTTGTCCTGTTGACTCTGTGGGCAGTCCAGATATCTTTTTCCCAGGAAAAGATAACGCTGACCCTCGAAGAGAGCATTCGACTGGCTCTCTCTCAGAATCCTTATCATCTGGCGAATGAGGAAAGAGTGGAAACGGCCAAAGCTCAGATCAGAGAAGCGGCCTCAGGTTTTCTCCCGAGTCTGAACGCTCAAGGGCTTTACACCCTTGATGAAAAACTTTTTGAGCTGGAATTTCCTGATCCCCTCACCGGCCAGCCCCAGAGAATTTCCATAGACTTCACGCGGGATTATCAATTTTCCCTCTCTTTGTTCCTGCCTTTGTTCACCAGCGGACGTCTGACCTCGGGTTTCAAGCAGGCCAAGTACAACTTCCTCTCAACAGAGGAGGCGGCAAGGCAGTCAGAGCACACAACTGTTTTCAACGCCAAAGCGGCTTTTTACGGGATTCTTCTGGCTAAGGAATTTGTCAGGGTGGCTGAAGAAGCAGTGGAAGACGCGGAGAAACATTTCACTAACGTGAAAAGACTTTATGAGCTTGGAATGGCTTCCAAATTTGATTCGATCAGGACAGAAGTGAGAGTGGCCAACTTGAAACCTGAGCTGATTGCATCCAAGAACAACCTGAGAATAGCCGAGCTCAACCTGAAGACTCTTCTGTACATTAACCTTTCCCAGCCCGTCGAAATTAAAGGAGAATTGAAGTTTGAGGATGTCAAGCCTGAGTTAGATGGCTGCATCACCAGAGCTTTGGCCAACAGACCTGAAATCAGCCAGCTGAGGTACCAGAAAAATATGGCCGGAGAAATGCTGAAGTTGGCCAGAGCTTCCGCCCTTCCGTCTTTGGCTGTATCCGGAACCTATAATTACTGGGCGGATCAATTCAATTTTGGGGAAGACAACTGGCAGAATTACTACACGGTCAACCTGGCCCTGACCATACCCCTATTTAACGGTTTCAGCGCATCTGCCAGGGTCGCTCAATCCAAGTCAATGATCCGGGAACTGGATTTAAACCTGAAGGGGATCGTGGACATTGTGGAATTCGAGGTGCGAGAAGCATTGTTGAAGTTGGATGAGGCCAAGGAAACTCTCCTTTCTCAAGAGAAAAATGTTGAGCAGGCCCAGGAGAGCTTGCGGATCGCTGAACTCAGTTTCTCAGAAGGAATGGTCACGACTCTGGACGTCAGTGCGGTGCAAATCGCTCTCTCCCGGGCCAAGATCAATCATTCTCGGGCTCTGTATGATTATGTCATCTCCCTGGCACAGTTGGATAAAGCCATGGGAGTTGAGTGGAAGGATTGAATATAAAAGAGGAGAAAGACATGAGTACTGGAAGAGACGACTGGAGGAGAAAAATGAAAAAGATACGAGTGGCGAAGGCTTGCGGAGTTCTGCTCCTTTTTCTTTCCCTGTTATCCTGTCAGCCACCCGCGGGAGAGACGGGGAAAGAGGAAGAGAGCTTTAGCGTAGCTCCTGTTAAGGTCTTCAAGGTCAGAAGACAGAAAATATCGGAAAAGCTTCTTTTTACCGGCGTGATTGAAGCCTGGAAAAAGATCAACGTCACACCTGATATCGGAGGAAAAATCGCTAAAATACACGTTGAAGAAGGCGAGCGCGTCGAAAAAGGACAGCTCCTGGCAGAAATGGACACCCGGGCCATCCGTCTTCAGCTGGAGCAGGCTGAAGCTGTACTGGCTGTGGCAGAAGCCAGTTACCATGACGCTCAGAAGAACATGGAAAGAATGAAGAGATTGGAAAAAGAAGATGCCGTATCCGACCAGCAATATGAAAAAATCAAACTCGCCTTTGATTTGGCGGACGCTCAGCTCAAGCAGGCCAAAGCGGCTCTGAATCTGGCCCGCTACAACCTGGATGTCTCGCTGATGAAGGCGCCCTTCAGCGGAGTTATCGCTTCGAGGAACGCAGAGGTCGGCGATGTGATTAACCCGATGATGGGAGGGTTCTCTCCGACCAGCGGAGTCTTAACGCTGATGGATTTTTCTCGTGTGAAAATAGAAATCGATGTTTCATATCGGGATATCGTCCGTATCCAAAAAGGCCAAGCGGCACGGCTCAGAGTCACAGTCTTTCCGGATAAATTTTTCCAAGGAAGAGTGTCCATCGTGAACATAACTGCCAACCCGACAACCAAGAAATTCAGAGTGGAAGTGATGGTTGATAATCCTAACCTGGTCTTGAGACCGAACACGTTCGGAGAGGTCAGTCTTGAAGTGAGCACACATGAGAATGCCCTGGTTATTCCTCAGAAAGCAGTGCTCGAGAATAAGTATGCTTTTCGGATCAAAGACAATAATCGAGTGGAAAGAGTCGAGCTGACACTCGGTCTTCAAAATTCGGACCAGATTGAAGTTGTCAGCGGACTCAAGGAAGGAGACCTGGTGGTTGTTGAAGGCAACTTCGGCCTGGAAGACGGCACAGAGATAGAGATCAAAGAGGTTATAGAATGAAGATACCGGAATTTTCTGTTAACCGAAGAGTCACCACGGCCATGTTGGCCATGATCCTGGTCGTCCTGGGCTTCATAGCCTTCACCAGTCTCGGCCTGGATTTTTTCCCGGATATTGATTTTCCGACGGTATCGGTTGTCACGACTTACAGCGGAGCATCCTCCGAAGATATAGAGAACACCATAACCCGGCCTCTGGAGCAGATCATCAACACCATCAGCCGGGTGAAAGAAGTCAATTCGATGACGATCGAGGGAGCATCGGTGATCATGGTCGAGTTCGAATGGGGGACCAACCTGGACTTTGCCGCCCAGGATATCCGAGACCAGGTCGGGCTCTACAGGAATTTTATTCCGGAAGAAGCGAGTGATCCCCTTGTGGTCAAATTTAATCTTGGTGAGTTTCCGATTATTTTCGGCGGGATTACGGCCGACAGACCGACTCTTGAGCTAAAAAAGATAATAGAAGATGAGGTGGCGCCACGGCTGGAAAGGATTGAAGGAGTGGCGGCAGCTCAGGTTTTTTCGATGGATACCAGAGAGATTCTTGTGGCTGTGGATAAAGTCGCTTTGGAGTCTTTAAGCATTTCCATGGACCAGATTCTCATGGCCCTCGGGATGGAAAACCTGAACCTTCCTGCCGGACGCATAACAGAGAGACATTCAGAATACCTTCTGCGGACTGTCGGAGAATTCCAGTCCCTGGATGATATTCGCAACACCATCATCGGTTCCACACAAACCGGCCAGCTTGTGTATCTGACGGATGTGGCCGAAGTCAGAGATACGTTGAAAGATACTCGTTTGATCAGCCGGACTCAAGGCGAAAAAGGAGTCTTCTATTTTATCAGCAAGCGTTCCGGGGCGAACACTGTCACGACAGCCCAGGCTGTGAATCGGGAGCTGGACAGGATAAAAGCGACGCTGCCTTCTGACATCAAGTTTTTCCCTTTCATGGACCAGGCTGAGATGATTCAAAGAGTCATCCGCCGCACAGGCAACAATGCGCTGGTCGGTGGAATTTTGGCCATATTCTTCATCTTTGTCTTCCTCCGCGACTGGCGCCCGACACTCACGATTGCCCTGGCGATTCCTCTTTCGGTCATCACTACTTTTATCGCCTTTTACCTTGCCGGATACACCATCAACCTTTTGACCCTTGGAGGCCTGGCACTGGGCATCGGGATGCTTGTGGACAATGCTGTCGTCGTTATCGAAAACGTCTTCCGCCACATGGAAGAAGGGAAGAAGAGAGAGGAGGCGGCCAAAAAAGGAGCTTCTGAAGTGGGGATGGCCATCACTGCCTCGACGCTGACCACTATCGCTGTGTTTTTCCCGATGATCTTTGCTCAGGGAATTACCGGGAGGCTCACTCGAGGCTTGGCTCTGGCCATTGCCTTTTCGCTGCTGGCTTCGCTGTTCGTGGCTCTCACGATTGTTCCGATGGTGGCTTCTGTTCTGTTTAAAGCCAACAGTCAACAGGGCTCCGGTGAAAAGAGTAAGCGGCGCGTTCAGTTCGAAAAAGTCAGGAATTCTTACCGAAGATCTCTTCACTGGACGCTCAAGCATAGAGCGTTGGTCCTCGGTGGCATATTGGGACTGCTGGCCCTGTCATTTGCCATCGTTCCTTTCCTGGGGACAGAGTTCATGCCGGCAATGGATAGAGAGATGATCATTCTCAAGGTCAAAATGCCTGTGGGAACGTCTCTCGAGGAAACAAACCGAGTGGTGACAATGGTCGAGAAGTTGATGGCTCAAGAGCCAGAGGTGGTGAATGTGTCGGTCCAGGTCGGCTCCCAGGCAGAGGAGAACCCTGCGGATATGGCAGGGGGGATGTCCACCACGGGCTCTCATGAAGGACTGCTCTGGGTGGGACTGGTTCCCCTAAGAGAAAGAGAGCTCTCGGATGTGGAAGTCATGGAAAAGATTCGTCGGAAACTGCCCAAGTTGAAGGATGTCAAGTTTGAATCGCTCGATATCGGTCAGGCCATGATGGGAGGTGCCACAGCGCCAGTGGAGATAAAGATCTTCGGAGAGGAGATTGACACACTCAAAGAGATCGGAGATGCGATCGTGGAGCGGATTCGTGATGTGGAAGGCTTAAGGGATGTCACCCATTCTCTGGCTGAAGGAAAACCCGAGTACCACATCACGATTGAAAGGGAAAAGGCATCCCGCATGGGCTTGAAGGTGAGCCAGATCGGCAATGCGATCCAGGCCGCCACGTTGGGTAAGGTCGCGACTCGTTTCAGAGAGGGCAACGAGGAAGTCGATATTCGAGTCCGGTTTCAAGAGAAATTCAGGGACAGTCTGGAGGATATCAGGAATATCCCGATAATGACACCTTTTAACACAATGGTCACCTTGGGAGAGGTGGCCACCATCACAAGAGGAGAAGGACCCATCCGGATCAACAGGGAGAACCAGGCGCGGGTGATCACGGTCACAGGAAATATAGCGGGAAGAGATTTGGGGAGTGTGGTGAGAGACATTCAAGGGAGAATAGCAGGTGTCGAGAGAGGGCTGCCCGCAGGATATTTCACTGAGTTCGGCGGTCAGTTCGAACAGATGCAGGAAGCTTTTGTGATCATAGCTGGTGCCTTTGCCCTGGCGACACTGCTGGTCTACATGATCATGGCCTCGCAGTTCGAGTCCTTCCGGCATCCGTTTGTGATCATGTTCACCATTCCCCTTGCAATCGTCGGAGTGATCTTGGCTCTGCTCGTATCGGGAAGGCCTGTCAGCTTACCGGTGTTGATCGGATTTATCATGTTGGGCGGGATCGCTGTGAACAACGGGATTGTGATGGTGGATTACATCAACCAGTTGAAACGGAGAGGAGTGGACAAGAAGGAGGCTATACTTCAAGCGAGTGCAGTGCGACTGCGGCCTGTTTTGATCACAGCCTTTACCACGATTCTGGGGATGATGCCCATGGCCCTGAGCGTTTCAGAGGGAGCAGAGATGCGTGCTCCGATGGCCATCACAGTGGTTGGCGGATTGGTGGCGACGACCTTTCTGACTTTGTTTGTCATCCCGATCATCTACAGTCTTTTCGATAAGGTGAAATTCAAGGAAAAAGCAGCATAGGGGCTGGTTTTCGAAGCCGAGTTCAGCGTTTGTTTCTAAGTTGCCAGGACTTAAATGCAGAAAACTTACGAACAGCTTTAGGTCTTGTACCTCAAGAAAGCTCCGATTTTACCGTATCTGTTCAATTTGGATGGTGACGCAATGTGCTTGACCTCGCAGTTTTTATCCATGGCCGCCTCCACAGCTTCGTCGATGATATCCAGCATTTTTTCAGTCTTTCTCTGACAGGAGGGGCACTTGGGCTCATCCGCGAACAGAAAACGGCATTTGGGACACATCCTTCCAGGTTGAGAGAAATTACGGGTCACGACGAACGTCTGGACTGCACCTTGATTGAGACTCCTCAACGTTTGCTTCAATCCGGAAATGGCCAGTCCTCCTTTTTCCAATTCAGAGATCAGCCGCAGAACGATTGCGTCTTCTTCCTGATTTTTCAAATTTTTTTCAAGCTCCAGAGATTCTCTCAATAGTGTCGTCTGTGAATCGCCGGGCATGGTTTTTAGCCTTCCTTTTATTTTGCTTTTGAGATAAGGATGAAGGAGCGCTTCAAAATCCGAGCAGTATTTTTCTCTGCATCCTAAGAAGATCCAGTCATAGTGATTTCGCTTGAATAACTTGAATGTTATCTGGGCGATCTTTTTGAGGTTGTCGTGCAGGTGAGTGGCGATATGTCTTTCGATTCGTTTGGACTCGTAGCCTTCCCATCCTCCTTCCTTGACTTTGCTGGGGACATCCTCCTTGTGACTGTCCAGAAGAGAGATTTCCCCCATGAATATGTCGTACCATTTGGCTTCTTTGCGGTCCAAGGTCAGCGCAAAGATTCGGTGGTATTTATCCAGAATCGCAGAGAGAGGGCGGACATAAGGATTTTTGTCGAAGATGATTCTGCTCCGTGGAGGGCTGGGAAGGTTATAAAACTGCCAAAAATCTTGGCTGCTGCATGAGAATATGGCCAATCCTGAAAAATTATTCGATGAGAGATTTTGAGAGCAAAAGCGGTTTATCCTGTCCAGGTCTTTAAAAAGCGAGTCCTTCTTCTTCTTGCTGGCGTCCATCTGTTCGACTTGGGATTTGCTCTGGCGCAGAAGGTTTTTTAAAGAAAGAACGATCTCTTTCTTTCTCATTTTGCTCTTGTCCGAGTTGAGATAAAAAGAGGTTGTTAAAAAATCTTCACTCTGGAATTTGGCTAGGTTTTCAACCTGCCGCCGACTCGAAAATTTCATCAGGCCTCCTCTTATGAGTTATAGATGAGTCTGAAAATTCAGATGAAAAGACGTGATTATGGTTGGAAGGTGTCACTGATTGATAAAATAAGAACAGAACCTCCGTTTGTCAAGTATTGGGGTCAGGCTTTGATAACTTTGATAAAAAAATTTGGGATCATGCTTTGTCAAAATGGATGCCAAGTGATTGATATAAAGCCTTGGGCCTTGAAATCAAAGTATGGCCTGAATCCCATTTTTCATCAATTATCAAACTTATCAAAGCCTGACCCACAACCCCTTTACTCTTTATAGGGATGGGATTATAATAGGACAGCTTGTGAGAGTGGAAGGCTCTCGAACGCGGAAGTGGCGGAATTGGTAGACGCGTAAGCCTCAGGAGTTTATGGTCTTTTTGACCGTGTGGGTTCGAGTCCCACCTTCCGCACCAGTTCTCTTCTGTATAAGAATTTCGAACAGAAACTGCCTGCCTCAGTCGTTTCCGAAATCGACCATCATTATCGGGAGTGGATAAGGGAAATTAAAAATTAAAACGCAGGCTGATTCTGAACGATCTTATTCCGTAGAGATTTGTGATGCTTTGATATGTTGAGCTGAGGATTCGGGCCCCCTGGTCTGTGTTCACGTCATCTGGATACCAGAATCCTCCGTCATTTTGAAGAGTAAAATCGTACGTCCGTCCGAAAACATTCATGATGTCGGCAGAAAGATTCAAACTTCCCCCTCTCCCAACCCTGAATTGCTTCTCGATCCTCAGGTCCAGTGCCTGGTAAGGCCCGGTTCTCCTTTCTCCTGGTTTTTCAAGAAGCACGGTGACGGGCGTGGAATCTGTGTTGTTCGCCTGAGCCCAGCTGGATGGCGGGAAAATAGTGACACTCCTGGCCCATGGAATTCCGCTCATGTATCTGAAATAGAAACTCATGAAGAATTTTAAAGGAAATTTATGTGTTCCCATGAGTTTGAAGGACAGAGGGACATCGAACGCGGCACTCGAATCTTCGGGAAGGTTCACGAAGGAGTTGGGACTGAGCGTTAGCGGGGTGAATTCTGAGTTCCTGTTGGTGTAGGACCAGGTGTTTCCGGTGGATTTGCCGAGAACGAGAGAGCCGCTCAGCTGCCAGTTGTGGGACATTCTTTTTTTGAATGCGATCTCGAGAGCCTGGTATTTTGCTTTCAGCTCGGGAACGTTATCCAGTCTGGAAAAATACAGGGGAGCACTGTTTGACCGGAAGTATACGATGAAGTGAGCATCAGGATAACCATCAGTGCCCGGCACAATGGTTTCAAAAGGGACCCACCAGTTTTCGGTGTCCTGGTCGATTGTGTACCAGTACCTGTCCATGTCTGGCTCATACAGGGCGAAGGCGAGTTTGTTCTTTTCGGTTTTTTGAATGTAATTCACATGGATCGAAAAATCTTGAGAGATTTCCTGGTGGAGGCCGACAGTGAACTCGTCTGTATAAGGGGCGTCAGTCTGAGAAGCAACCCCTCGTTTATAGTAATCAGATGTATATAAACGGTAATCATCTGGATAGGGGACGTAGGTATCACTCGCATCCACTTCGTCGTTCATATCTTCATCAAACCAGATAAACTGGTGAGAGCGGGAGGAATTGAGTGGATTCGCGTATGCAAGCGTGTCCAGGAGCAGAGGTTCTGTGTAGCGGGAGTAGGACGCTTTGAAGAGAGATTTTCCGTTGCCGAATATGTCGAAGCTTAATCCAATTCGAGGGGAAAGAGCATACCACGTGATTATATTCTTCCATAATGAGACTGTAACGGCGTCGTAGGGATTGGTATCAAACAGTGGCCGGAGTATGGTTTCGCCGATATTGTATGAGACAAAGTTCCCGCTTGGTGACTTCCCCTGGGCATTGAGTTGTGCTTCGGTCCAGTCGAATCTCAGGCCAAGGTTGATGGACAGCCTGCTCCAGTAGATGGCTGAATCCTGCAGAAAAAGGCTGTACCGTCGGCGTATGTACTGAGGATTGGCAGTTGTCAGAGCACTACCTGCAATCGAGAAAGAAATGTTTCCTTTGTTGACGAGGAATCCGCTTGCCGGAGAGACATCCTGGCCGAAGTAATTCGGAGCGCCGTAATAGTAGTCGACCGACAGGTTGTCGGTCTTCCAGGCCGCGCTGTCTCTGAAAGTGTATTCATATTCAGCTCCAGCTTTGAGTTCGTGATTTCCTCCCAGGAATCGGTCATTAAAATGAGTGAGGAAGGCCACGACATTGAATCTGTCTTGAGTTCGTGTTTCATTCAGTTCATTACTTCCCCAAATGTGTTCTGTTCCGGTATCAAAGTAGTGGGGCTTCCCTCTGCCGACGTTATTGAGAAGGAGAGGGCGGACGTGGTGGGTGTGTCCTGCTTTCGCGTAGGCAAATGTGTTTTGATTAATGCTGTAGCTGAGGATCCCACCTATTGTGAAGTCGGCCTCACGGTCCATGTGGCGAGTGGATTCTTCGGGAATGTTCCAACCTACAGAGGATTCGAAGACCGAACGGTAGCGATCAGAATAGTTGACCCAACCTGTCGCTTTCAGCGACTGGATAGGATTACCGGTCAGTTTGAAAAATCCCATCCGTTCTTCATTCGTCCGGTTGAATTCCTCATGGTCAATTCCCAGAGGGTCTGTCCACGGAATAAAAGAGGTGGTTCGCTTTTGAGATATCAAGCGGGCATTTCCGAAAAACCAGAAGGAGTCTTTAAATATTAAACCTCCCCAGGAAAAGGAGATATCTCCCAGCCTCAAATCCCATGAAGGCGGAGAGATTCCTGGCCCTTCGAGTTCGTCTTCAGGTCTTAAGGGACTGGAGAATTTTTCGCCCGTATAATACAGATAAAGTTCTCCGTCTATTTTATTCCCGCCGGTTTCTTGAATAAGATTGATATAGCCGCCGCTTGTCTGTCCGGCTTCTACAGGATGGGCTGCGGTTTCAAACTCGATCTCTTCAATGGTATCGATGTTGAGAGTGAAGAGGGGCTGCTGGTCCGAAGGATCGCTGACGATTATGCCATCAAGGGCAAAGGTATTGGCCTTTTCGGTCTGGCCGTGAATAAACAAGCGTTTTTGGAAGTCGGCCCTTTCAGTGAAAGCGCCGGGCATTGACCCAAGAATGTCTGAAAGGTTTCTCGGAAAAGGGATGTGTCTCAGAAGGTCAATATCCATGCTCATAGATATTTTTGCAGATGTGATATCCAATGTGGGGGAAGGAATTTCTCGAGTGATTTTTTCTTCGATTAAAGATGATTCCAAGACTATGCTGAGATGGATTGTTTTCCCGACGCTGACGATGATCCTATCTATGCGGACTGTTTTGTGTTCTGGCTTTTCGGCCATGATTTCATAATACCCGGGAGGCAGGCCAGGGAATATGAAATTTCCTGTATCGGAAGTGATGTATCTCCGCATTCCCAACATGGCAGGTGAAGTCAAATAGATAAAGGATTCAGGTAAAGGATTTCCTTCCTCATCGAGCATTTTTCCTGTTATGGCTCCAGCATGTGTCTGAGACAGGGTAAAAGAGGGAAATCCTGTCAGGATGACTATTGTTATGAGAAGAGTCAGAATTGCTCTCGCCACTTCGATTCTCCTTCTTTCATGCATCTGTGAATACACCTTTGCTTCGGTTTTCATATAAATTAACTCTTTTGTCCTGTATTTTGATTCGAACCTTTACAATAAATGACTCCTTACCAAGAGTCAAGGTTTCAGGATTTATGCGAAATAATGGAAAAAAAAGAGAAAGATATTATGGGGACATCATACTTAATTCGAAGAAAAAAGGAGAGGCTTCATGCTGACTCTGAATTAAGTATGATGTCCCCCTTTTTATTTCAATGCCTGTTCCCTGGCCCAAAGGGCAGCACCTAAAAGGCCTGCTTTGTTTCCGAGGGAGGCTTTCTCGATCGTGCAGCATGTGAATGAGGCCCTGTAGGATCGTTTTTTCGTTTCTTCAAGAGCCGGAGGAAGGAGAAGATCATCCGCAGCCATAACTGCCCCACCCAAGAGGATTTTTTCCGGATTCAAGAGGTTCATGGCGATGGCAAGCCCTCTGCCCAGGTAGCGGCCGGCCTGTGCGAAGGCCTCCCGGGCGGCCGTATCTCCTTCTTTCGCACGGTGAAAAACATCTTCAGAGGATATCTGCTCTTTTTTCCCTCTCAGGGTGATGTAATTCTTAACGATCTTGGAAGCGGAAACTTCTGTCTCCAAGCACCCCTGACTTCCGCAGTTGCACATTTCTCCGTCGGGATTGACTGTCACATGCCCCAGCTCTCCAGCGAAGCCGCACGTGCCCCGCCAGAGTTCCCCATCAAGGATGATCCCCGAGCCCACGCCCGTTCCGATCGTGAGGAAGATGAGGCTATGAACGCCTTTCCCGGCTCCGCATTTGTATTCTCCGAATGCCGCCATGTTGGCGTCATTGTTGACCCAGAAAGGGACTTCGATAAACTTTGAGAGGGCAGGAATCAGGTCGAAATTGTCAAGCTCTGGGTAATTCGGAGATTGGAGTATTCTCTGCTGCTCGAGGCTGAAGATTCCCGGAAAGCCGAAGCCGACAGCTTGGATGGCTCTCTTTTCTCCTGCTTTCATGTCATTCCAGACTTTTTCCAGAAGGCGGAGCAGCCCCTCTATTGTGGAGGACGTGGCAGTCTGATCATCAAAGATTGGATTGCCTTCGGAATCGATCAAACCGTATTTCAGACGGGTTCCTCCCAAGTCAAACCCGGCATACTGAGCCATTTTTAGAATTTGTTTTCGGCGGGAATGAAATCAATGGCGGGGATGACGGAAGCTCTGGAGAGATGATCTCCGGATGGAACAAACTCCTGGAGTGCTGGATTTATGGACGTAAGAAAATCTATTTCTTTCCGGCTTTGGTCATATCTTTCGGGAACGCGGTTCATTCTTCCTTAGTCGGAGGCTCGGGCTTATCCGGAGGGGATTCGCTTTCTTTCTCTTTTGTCGTGATGGATTTTCGAAAGTTCTTTATGCCTTCTCCTAAGGATTTTCCCAATTCCGGCAGTTTTCGAGCGCCAAATATAATGACGATGATTAAAATGATGAGAATGAGTTCTGTCGGCCCGACTGGTCCAAGAAAAAACATTAAAACCTCCTCTGAAGGCTGATAGTCTGTTCTGATTGAGTGACTCTTAACAAAGTTACTCGAGTCCGGTTCAAAAGTCAAGAGAACTCGGGACCATCAAACAGAATGAGAATCGGTAAATATTCGTTTTTTCATGGAAAAACAAAAAGCCGTTTTCACAAACAAGCTGAATAAAAAATAGAACCGTACTCATTTTTCTTATATACTTATTGACTTGAATTATTCACGAGTCGAGGTTGCCGGAGATACGAGGCACAGCGCATGAAGCTGTGGTCGTCCACTGCGATTGTGCTGTAACAATGTAGATTCGGTGAGATCGGTTTGCCCAAAAGGTAAAAGATGTCGACATGAGATGATCAATTATCCTTAAGAGATGTTAGAATACAGTGTCGGCAGATTTTATGAATAATTCAGGTTTGTTAATGATGAATAATATCAGAAATTTTTCCATTATTGCTCATATCGACCACGGAAAGTCTACGCTGGCTGACCGGCTGCTGGAGAAGACAGGCGCGATCTCTCCCCGGGAATTCAAGGACCAGGTTCTAGACACCATGGATCTGGAGCGGGAGAAGGGAATCACGATAAAAGCCCAGACAGCTCGTCTTTGTCATGAAGCGGAGTCTGGAGAAGAATACATCCTCAACCTGATCGATACTCCCGGACATGTGGATTTCACTTATGAAGTGTCCCGGAGCCTGGCTGCCTGTGAGGGGGCCCTTCTGGTTATTGATGCCTCTCAGGGAGTCGAAGCCCAGACTCTAGCCAATACATATCTCGCGCTCCAGAATGACCTTGTCCTCATCCCTGTCATCAACAAGATCGACCTCTCTCAGGCTAATCCGGAGATAGCGCTCGAGCAGTTGGAAAATATTATCGGCATCAAGAGAGAGGAAGCGATTTTGGCGAGTGCAAAAAAAGGAATCGCTATCGACCAAATCCTTGAAAGCATTGTCAGCCGGATTCCCCCTCCAAAAGGGAAACCGGATTCTCCTCTTAAAGCCCTGGCCTTTGATTCCTGGTTCGATTCCTACCGCGGCGTGATCATCCTGGCGAGGATTTTTGAAGGCACTGTCCGCACAGGCGCTCAGGTTGAGCTGATATCGAGCGGTGCCGTCTACGAAGTGGAAGAGCTGGGGTACCTGACTCCCAAACCCAAAAAGGTGGACCGCTTGATCGCAGGTGAAGTCGGATACATAATCGCCGGAATCCGTGAGCTGAGCCATGCCAGAATCGGTGATACGATCACAGAAAAAAACAGAAGGGCAGCCCAGGCCCTCCCCGGCTTTCAAGAAGCAAAGTCCATGGTTTTCTGCGGGATGTTCCCCGCTGGAGAAAGCAGTGTGGAGGATTTGAGGAAGGCGATTGAAAAGCTGAGGCTCAATGATTCTTCATTCAATTATGAGCCTGAGAACTCGCCCGCGCTGGGGCTGGGCTTCCGGTGTGGTTTTTTAGGACTTCTTCATCGGGAGATCATTCAGGAGAGACTGGAGAGAGAGTTCGGCTTGAACCTTGTGACCACTGCACCAAGCGTCAATTTCAAAGTCACCCGAAAGGACGGTCGCGTCATTGAGTTTCATAACCCGTCTCGGATTCCTCAAGCCCAGGAAATTCAAAAGATCGAAGAACCCCTAATCGAAGCATTGATTATCACGCCTGATAAATACTTGGGTGTTGTGCTCCAGCTTTTGGAGAACCGGCGGGGAGAACAGATAAAGATGGAATACATCAGCACCCAGCGCATTTTCCTGACGTATCGTCTTCCGCTGAATGAGGTGGTTATTGATTTTTACAACCAGTTGAAGTCGGTTTCGCAGGGTTATGCCTCCATGGACTACGAGTTTTCAGGTTTCCGAGAAGCCTCCCTCGTCAAACTCGATATTTTGATCAACAGAGAAGTCGTGGATGCCTTCTCCGTGATCGTCCACAAGGACAAGGCCTATGCCCGGGGAAAGAAGCTGGTGCACCGAATGAGAAAGCTCATCCCGCGCCAACAGTACGAGATTTCTCTTCAGGCAGCCATCGGCAAAAGAGTCATTGCCAGAGAAACCATAAAGCCTTATCGGAAGGATGTGTTGGCCAAGCTTTACGGAGGCGATTACACAAGGAAGATGAAGCTTCTGGATAAACAGAAGGTTGGTAAAAGGAGGATGAAGAAAATCGGCCAGGTTGAAGTGCCTCAAGAAGCCTTTCTGGCTTTCCTCCAAATAGAGTGATACTGAAGTTACTTAGGCCGGGCCCCATTTTTTCGCATGGCTTGAATAACCCAGGTTGAGCTTTATTCTTTACTCCGTTTGCTTTAATTCATATTATATTACATGCCATGATGGAGTCGTCTCTTGAGAAGGCAGTCGAAAGCGGAGTCAGCTTTCTTTCTAAGGTTTTTCCGCTGAAAGCCTATCTTTATTTTCCTCTCCTCAATGCGACTCTTTTTTGGGCGCTCAAAAGAGCGAAGGAATGGAAGAAGGAGATTTTTTCCTGGAAGGTCTGGCTTGATCCCGACCGTATCGAGGCCAAGCCTGATGAGTTTGTCCTGGATTTTTTCAAAAGTCATACGGCGTTGCGCAAGGCTTATGAGCCTGAACTGCAAGAGAGAGACATGGAGACTTTACGAGAGGTCTTTGCCAGACTTTACCCTATCCTCGGGCTCGAGGATCCTTTTCTCTCCGCACTTTTCCATGAAAAGCTTGAATCCAACGACTTCAGGACAATAGTCCGGGATTTCGAGAAGACAGTCGGCCAGGCAAAGAACGACATTGAAGCGTGTGGGGATCCTCCCGGACTCATCAGAGGCTTGAAGACTTTTGCCGATGAGATGCTCTCTCTCAACCTTGACCTTATCTCCCAGGATGAAGTGCAGACGGTCCTTGCGGAGATCGTGAAAAAACAGTTAACGGATAAAGATGAATAAAAATCCCCTTTTCAAAAAAGAGATGACCGGTGTTCAACGGGCTCATCGAACTCTGTTCCTTGCCGTTTTATTCTTCTGCTCACTCTTTTTCCTTCCCGCATGCTCCTCTCATCTGAAGAAGGCCAAGTTCCACTATGCTCAGGGACAGGAGTATTCCCGTCGCTATCTTGCTGAAGACGCCACCGCTTCCTTCAAGAGAGCCTTGAGAGAAGCCGAGTTTGTGGTCTTGAGACATCCTTCCTCCCAGGGATACATGCTGAAGGGGATGGCTGAATTGAACCTCAAGATCTGGGAGGAGGCTGAAGAAAGTTTCCGCAAAGCCCATTCTTACGGTTTTGAGAAGGGTGAGGAGTGGGCGCAGCAGATTTCCCTTCTGGGGCTGGCTTCATCGCTGGAGGAGCTCGGTGTGGAGGATGCACCGCTCAGGATCTACGCTCATCTTCTCGATAGATCGAAGCTCAAGCCGGTGACGATCATGGCCGCTCAGAAATATACGGATGCGGAACTCCGGAAGGCGCTCCAACACGAGGGAAAAGAGAGAGAGAAACTTCTGGCTTCTGCCCTCAAGACAACCCAAAAGCTCTCGGATAAGGATTTAAGCTGTGGTTTTTATCATTATCTTCAGTCCCAGGTCTACAGCCATCTCGCTGACTACAAGAAAAGCTTTGAAGGGGCTGTGATGGCCAGGGAGCTGGGGCTTCCGACAGAGGAAATCCTCAGGGATAATGACCTGCAGATCATTTTTTGTTACCGGAAATTAAAGGAAGAACTTTCGTCCGACGAATGGGGGGATTTTCAAACCCGATACTTGGTATGGGTGAAGAAGTGGGAGTGGAGAGGACCCGAGACGCCTGATTGGAAAAAGGAAAAATAAATGCTGCCGACGATCAAGTGGAAGAAAGACCACATCGTGATGATCGACCAGAGGAAATTACCCGAAGAGGAAGTCTACGTGGAATGCCGGGATCACATCCAAGTGGCAGAAGCTATCGAGAAGATGGTCATTCGGGGAGCTCCGGCGATCGGAGTGGCTGCCGCTTTTGGTGTTGCCCTCGGCATTTTGAAGATCGAGGACGATAAACATGTGGAGGAAGAGTACAGCCGGATCATCCAAAGACTGGAGAGGACAAGGCCGACCGCCCGCAATCTTTTCTGGGCTTTGGAGCGGATGAGGAAGATTTTCGAGGAGAACCGGGGCCTTGCGCTTTCCCGGCTGAAGCAGAGCATCATCAAAGAAGCCGTGAATATCGAGAGAGAGGACATCGAAACCAACAGAAAGATCGGGCATTGGGGAAAGAGTCTGCTGCAAGATGGGGATTCTGTTCTGACGCACTGCAATACGGGCGCTCTGGCGACAGCCGGATACGGCACAGCACTGGGAGTCATCCGGGCCGCTTTCCAGGAAGGGAAGCGGATTTCTGTCTATGCAGATGAGACGCGGCCGCTCCTTCAGGGTGCACGGCTGACCTGCTGGGAGCTGGAAAAAGAAAAAATCCCCGTGACTCTGATAACGGATAACATGGCCGGCTATTTGATGCAGAAGGGAATGATATCCACAGTGGTTGTCGGGGCGGACAGGATAGCGCGGAACGGCGACACAGCGAACAAGATCGGCACTTACACTGTGGCCGTTCTGGCGAAGGAACACGGACTCCCGTTTTATGTCGCGGTCCCGACCCAGACCATAGATGTAACTCTTGCTGAAGGGAGCGAGATTCCGGTGGAAGAGAGAAGCGCTCAGGAAGTCAGGGAATTTGGAGGGCGCTGCGTGACCCTCCCTCGTGTTAACGTGGAGAATCCTGCTTTTGACATCACTCCCGCGGCCTACATCACGGCTATCATCACCGAGAAGGGCGTATGCCGGCCACCGTATGAGAAAAGCCTGAAGGAATTGTTCAAAAGGAAAAAAAGGATGAAGAAGGACTCGGTGTGATGTACGTTATGGGAATCGAGACATCCTGCGATGAGACTTCGGCCTCTGTGCTGAATCAGGATTTCCGAATCCTGAGCAGTGTTGTCCTCACCCAGGATGAGATTCACGCCCCCTACGGAGGAGTCGTGCCGGAACTGGCATCACGCCAGCATATCACCTCCATCGTCTATGTTGTCCAGGAGTGTCTCAGCCGGGCGAAGTTGAAAGTTGAACAGGTGGATGCCTATGCTGTGACCCAGGGACCTGGATTGATCGGGTCTTTACTGGTGGGCCTATCCTTTGCCAAAGGCCTTGCCTATTATTTTGAAAAGCCTTTGATAGCCGTCGACCACCTTGAAGCCCATATTGAATCTGCTTTTATTGAACATAAAAAAGTGCCTTTTCCTGCACTGGCTCTTGTGGTCTCAGGGGGTCATACGTCAACATATTTGATGAAGGCGAAAATGGATTACCGGCTCATCGGAAGGACACGAGATGATGCCGCGGGGGAAGCCCTGGATAAGATTGCGAAATTCCTCAGTCTGGGCTACCCCGGAGGCCCGGTTATCGATAAGCTGGCCGAAAAAGGAAACCCTCGCAAGTTTGCCTTTGCCCTGCCTCACATGACGGATGGAAGTCTCGATTTTAGTTTCAGCGGGTTGAAGACAGCAGCCTTAAGAAAAATAGAGGAGCACAAAATCTCGAAGAAAAGTCCACTCTTCCATGATTTTCTGGCCAGTTTTGAGATGACTGTAGTCCGGGCACTGCTGGCCAATCTGACACAGGCTGTCAAGCTTCTCAAACCCAAGTCGATCCTCCTCTGTGGCGGAGTCGCCAGGAACAAAAAACTCAGGCAACGCTTCACCGAACTCGCCCGAAAGCTCCGTTTGACTTCCGCTATCCCTTCTCCCGAGTTCTGCACGGATAATGCGGCCATGGTGGCGGCGCTGGCCATAGAGAAGCTCAAAAAAGGGAGAAAACCATCTTTATCTTTGGATTTGAACGCCTATCCTCGAATTTCCTCTTTCACGCCTTCCTCGAAAAAAAGAAAATAACTGGATTTCTTTCTTTCTAATCATCAGCCTCTGGTTGAATGGGAAGGATCAAATTGGCGAGGATTGAACCAATACATGCGATTATTCGTATTATTTGGTTGAAACGGAAAAACGGTATAGACTGGACGATTGAGCCGGATTTCTGTCTCTGTCTATATTATTTGTATCAGGAGGTGTAGAGTGAAGAAAAAAGCGATTATTTTACCAGTTCTCATTATTTTCCTGTTCTTCAAACCCTGTTATTCTGAAGAAGAAAAGGTGATATCTCTGACTCTTGAAGAGTGCGTGGTCAAGGCTTTGAAAGACAACCTCAGTGTTGCCGTGGAAGTCATCAACCCGGATCTGGCCGAGGCATCCGTGTCCAAAGCCAAAGAGACCTTTATGCCCCGTCTCGACTTCGCCTTCGGAAATGAGTGGCTTGAGAATCCCTCTTACTGGTGGCTCGAACGGGCAGATACGGTTATCAACAGGAACCTCAATTATTCAGTGAGTTTTGTTCAGGAAGTCCCCACGGGAGGAAATTTTAGCCTCACTTTGTACAACAGCAGGTCTGAAACCACCGCAGGCCTTCAGGTCATCAATCCTCGTTACGGAAGCTCTTTACGTTTTGGCTTTTCCCAACCCCTGCTGAAAAATTTTGGACTCAAGGTCAGCCGGAGGGAAATTCTCGTGGCCCGGAACAACCTGGATATTTCCATCAGCCAGTTTGAAAAAACGCTGTTGGAAACGATTTACAGGGTGGAGGAGGCCTACTGGAATCTTGCCTATTCGATCGAGTACTTCAAGGTGATGCAGCAGTCGCTCAAGCTTGCTCAGGACCTTCTGGCCAAGAACAGGAAAGAGGTGGAAGTGGGGAAGCTGGCCGAGATCGAAATACTGAATGCTGAAGCGACCGTGGCCTCTCGGGAAGCGGACATCCTTCAGGCCGAAATCATGATTCGGAGAAGTGAAGACATACTTGCCGACCTGCTCAACCTAAAAGAATTGGGAGAATTGGAGAGGGTACAGATTGTTCCTTTGGATAGACCTGACTTTATCCAGAAGGAGATTTCGCTTGAAGAAGCCTTGACAATAGCTTACACACAGAGTCCGGATTTGAAAACGCAAAGGAAGACCATAGAAACAAACGAGTTGAATATGAAGGTGGCAAAAAATCAGCTGCTTCCCAGTCTAGACCTGAATTTTTCTTATTGGAGCCCGGGACTCTCCGGAACAGAGATTATTTTTGATCCTGTCAATCCTTTCGCTCCTCCGATCGGAGAGGTTACCAATCCTCCCTCCGATGCGATTAAGGAGGCGTTCAGTTTTGAATACGATAATTGGAATGTGGGATTGACTCTTTCAATTCCGCTGAGCTCTTTTACATCCAAGGCTGATTATGTTCGGGCACGAATGGAAACAGAAAAGAGCCAGCTTGAATTGAAAAACGTGGAAAGACAGATATTCCTCGAGGTTAGAGATGCGGTGAGAGAGATGGATACAAGTTATAAAAGGGTTCAGGCTTACCGGGTCTCTCGCGAGTTAGCCCAGAAAAGGCTGGAGGCAGAAGTGAAAAAGCTGGATGTCGGGTTGACGACCAATTATTTTGTCCTTCAGTACCAAGATGAATTAGCCAGGGAAGAATCTTTGTTGCTGAATGCCATGGTGGATTACCTTGTTGCTGTGGCAAGGTTGGAAAGGGATTTGGGGACGAGCTTAGAGAAGAGAAATATTAAGACGCTACAATTTCTGGAAGATTAAGTGATTTGAAAGAAAAAGGGAAAGAAAAAGGGGCCAGGCCCCTTTTTCTGCTTTTTCCTGAATTTTTTTCAAAC
>SOIA01000186.1 GCA_004378665.1 Candidatus Aminicenantota bacterium | reverse complement strand
GTTTCGGTTCAAAGCACAGATTTTTTTCCCCACAGCATACCCGATCACCGAGCCAATAAAGACATCGGATGTCCAGTGTTTGTTCATGTAGACTCTGGATGCGGCGACCAGGGTTGCGAGGCTGTAGACCAACACATCAACATACACTTTCTTTGATTGAGTGGCGATCACGGTCGCCACAGCAAACGCTGAGGAGGAGTGTCCAGAAGGAAAGGAATTGTAGCTCGATTTTAAAGAAAAAGGATGAAAAATATTCTTGGGTTCGCCTGTTTCGGGTCGAGCCCTTCCAAAAATGATCTTCATGCCCCTGACGATGATCCCCGATGTCACCAAACTCTCCAGGCTCAGGAGAGATGTCTTCCTCAAACTGTCATTGTCCGAAATCTCACCGCCTGCGTAGAGAGCGGCTATCAGTCCGGTGAGAACGGCTCCATTGCCCAAAGAAGTTATGGCCTTTGCGGCATCGGATGTCTCTTCAGAATTCCCCTCAAACATCTGCTTGATATCATCATCAAAAGCATACAGGAGGAGCCCCGTTCCACAGACAATAATAAAATTGCCGACATCCTTCTTATCCCAATATTTTGGGGAAACGATCACCTTGCCGAAATCATTCATGAACTGTTTTAAAAATTCTTTATTCAGCTTGTTCTCTTCAGAGTCTTCCTGCGCACAAAGAAAATTTTGGAAAAGGAAAAAACAGAATAAGCCCAGCAGGACGCAAACTCCCACTCTTCTGAGATAGTTATTCATTTTATAGTCTCTTCAAGAATCTTCCACCATAGTTTCGATGGCCTTAATCGTCTTCTCTGTCGCCCCTTGTAAGGAATTTAAGGTCTGTTTCGCTCTATCCCCCATCGCGCGGATTAATCTCTCGTCTTTCATCATGAACATCTCAACGAGGTCATCTTCTGTGTGCACAACTCGTGCGGCCCCAGCCTGGACGAATTTATCGGCGAGATAAGTGAAATTCTTCATATGAGGTCCAAAAAATACTGGCTTTGCGTAAAAAGCGGGTTCGAGGAGATTGTGTCCTCCCCAGGGCACCAGACTTCCTCCGATGAAGGCCAGGTCACTGAGTGCATAAAACTGAGCTAGATCGCCTATTGTGTCCAGGATCATGACATCCCACTGAGCTTTCGGCGAGGCCAGCGTTCGTCGTATCACCTGAAAAGAAGAGTCCTGACAGATCTTTTCCACCTCGTCAAACCTCTCCGGATGTCTCGGGGCAAAAACGAGCAAGAGGTCTTCTCTTGTCCTTCTCGCTTTTTTGAACGCATCCAGGAGAATCCTCTCTTCTCCCTTTCGGGTACTGCCTGCAACCACAACTTTATCTGTTAACGGGATGCTCAAATTCTTCTTTATTTTGAGATATTCTTCCTTTTCGAAGTGGGGCAGGTCAATCTCTGATTTTAAATTACTGACTGCCTTGATAAGATCAGACCGCACTCCGATTTTCTCTAATCTTTCTTTATCAATATCTGTCTGCACTAAAAACATACCCACATTTTTCAAGATTCTTCTGGATATGAACCTGAATCGATAATGTCTCTTGAACGACCTCTGGGATATTCTGCCGTTGATGAGAAGGACTCCATTCGTTTCTTTCCTTGCTACTCTTACGAGATTCGGCCAAAATTCAGATTCTGCCAGAACAAACAGACTGGGCTGTAAAGCCTTAAAAAATTTCCGGACAACGCAAGTAAAATCGACCGGCACAAAAAAGATATGGTCCGCATCGGTCAATTTTTCTTTGGCCACTCGCATGCCTGTGTTCGTCAGTGTAGAAAAATGGATGATCCAACCTGGATGTCTTTCCTTGAGCTTTTGTATTAAATTCTGGAGAGAAAGGACTTCACCGACAGAAACAGCATGAAACCAGATCGACTTTTTTCGAGACGGGGTTCTTTTAAGGTTGAACCCAAATCTTTCCCTTATAAAAATGCTCTCTTTCCTGATGAGCTTGATTCTCACAAAATACGGGATGGCGTAAAACAGAAGAGACACAAACAGCAGGGATGAATACAGGACGTACATGTTCCACGACTATACTAAATTCCCGATTCTTTCTCAAGTGACA